>NZ_JAAHGU010000041.1:0-50985 GCF_010692685.1 Okeania sp. SIO2F5
ATCTACAGGAAATAAGTCAGAAATGGCGGTTGGTTATTGCACTCTTTATGGTGATATGAATGGTGGATTAGCAGTAATTTCTGATGTTCCGAAAACTCGTGTTTATTCTCTGTGTCGGTGGTTGAATCAACAGGCATTTAATAATAATCAAAATTTCTATGGAGCTGAAAATTTACTAATTACTGAACAGCAAAATATTATTCCAGAAAATATTCTGACTAAAGCTCCTAGTGCTGAGTTGAAAGAAGGTCAAAAAGATGAGGACTCTTTACCATCTTATGAAGTTTTGGATGATATTTTATACCGCTTAGTAGAAAAGTGTGAGTCTTTGGCAGAAATTATTGCAGCAGGACATGATTCAGAAGTAGTAAATAAGGTTATAAAGTTAGTGATGCGGGCAGAATTTAAACGTAGACAAGCACCCCCTGGATTGAAAATTAGTGATCGAGCTTTTGGTACTGGTTGGCGGATGCCTATTGCTAAGAAAAGTCATTTGTAGATTTGAGGTTGTCAGTTTTCAGTTTTGGCTAAAAGTTAATCTCTACTCTGATAAATAGCTGGTAAAATGCAATTAAAAAGTTATAGTCATCTTGATTGAGGTAAAAATTCATTCTGAACGCCACCAGAAAATCAAGACTCAACAGATGGCTATCCATCTCAACCTTCAAATATTGGAAAATTCATGTGGCTAAAAGTTAATCTCTACTCTGATAAATAGCTGGTAAAATGCAATTAAAAAGTTATAGTCATCTTGATTGAGGTAAAAATTCATTCTGAACGTCACCAGAAAATCAAGACTCAACAGATGGCTATCCATCTCAACCTTCAAATATTGGAAAATTCATGTGGCTAAAAGTTCATCTCTAGTCTGATAAATAGCTGGTAAAATGCAATTAAAAAGTTACAGTCATCTTGATTGCAATAAAGATTCATTGTGAAAGCTACCAGAAAACAAGACTCAGGGAATGGCAATCAATCTTAACCCTCAAATATTAGGAAAGCTCATTTGGCTAAAAGTTAATTTCTAGTCTCATAGATAGCTGGTAAAATGCAATTAAAAAGTTATAGTCATTTTTATTGACCAATCAACTCATTCTGAACGCCACTAGAAAACAAGACTCCGGGGATGGCTATCAATTTCAACCCTCAAATATAAGGTTAGTTTGTTACCTTTTTCTTTCGGTGCGGAATGTCGCATAAACATAATTTTGAATTCTCCTTCTAAGATAATAAGTTAATAGCTGAATGCTGACTGCTGACTGCTGAAAGCTTACTAACTAAGACCAAACTCGCGGAGAACAACTAGGTCTTTTTAAATAAAAAAGCCGGAGAAAATGCCAAACCGAATTAAACCAATTTTTCACATTAATTATTGACTGCCCACAATAGCGACAAATCATCCCTTTAGGAATACGAGTAACACCTGCTTCACCAGACATATCAATACCTAAACTTTGCCACAAATCACGAACTTTTGTAACTACCTCTGCCGTAACAGGTTGCCCAACAAAAATGAAAGTTCCAACTACAGAATTATCAGCTAAACCCAAAAGACTATTAACCATTTCCGACCCACCTTTTAAGCATTGTCTGTCTATCCAGATAGGATAATTTTCTTGCCAAACCTCAGTATACGAACGCCAATTTCCTGTTAAAAATTTCTCTCCTCTAGCACTCCTGCCAAATCTAATAATTTCCCAACTCATCCAACTTGCTTCTACTCCTAAATGTACTTTTAAATCTTGCCGATACTCAGCACCATTAAATAGTATTGTTGGTTGAGGAAACCATTCTAAACAAGACTGACTATCAAGGTTAATACTAATATTTTGTTGAGCAAGCTGACCATTACTACGATAAATTTTACTAGCAGCAGCAGTAGTAATTAAAACATGAGTAGTTGGTTGTAATTCGATATTAATAGAAAGGCGATCGTCTCCTACAACACCACCAGCAGTATGTAAAATTACACTATGACAAACTTCATTTCCTTCTGGATAAAAAGGTCTTTGTATTTTTAATGGTGCTTGATTTTTGCTTGCCAGAATTTGAGTAGTATTGTGTTGCTTGCCATAAATTAAATCGAGACTACCGTGCCATTGTTTAGTCATAATTAGGATTTTTTTAGAGACTTTTTATATAGGAGAAGAAAGAAGGAAGAAGAAAGAACCGAAGTTAGAAAAATCTTACATTGTCTGAGTTTTAAGCTGTCGAGTTGCCCTAATATTTCCTTCGACCTCTATATCCATAAATATAGAGAAAATCTTCTCATCACTTACTGTGGGATAGTCAATTTTAGTTATCGCGGAAAAATGTGACTTAGTGTCATACCCAGGTCGAAATAATTCAAGCAAAATGTTGACTTGAAAAATTTACTCCAGTCAAAGGTCTTTGTATTTTTAATGGTGCTTGATTTTTACTTGCCAGAATTTGAGTAGTGTTGTTTTGCTTGCCATAAATTAAATTGAGACTACCGTGCCACTCTTTAGTCATGATCGAGATTTTTTTAGAGACTGTTCATATCTATAATATAGAGAGAATATTCTCATCATTAGTATGGGATAGTTAGTTTTAGTTATCGTGGAAAAAAGCGGCTTAGTCTCATACCCAGGTCGAAATAATTCAAGCAAAATTTTGACTTGAAAACTTACCCCAATAAATTAATATTGTAATTTTAAATAAGAATGAAACACTTTTTCGGCTGAAAGTATTCCAAGGCAATAAATGCTTGTCTCAATCTAAACTGAAATGACTATAAAACCAAAATTACTGTTAAGTTTTCTAGTGAGCTTTTCTTACCCTATTACCAATTATTTAGGGTTTGCTGAAAAAGTATTTTTGTAGGAGTCAGGAGGTAAGCATTCCGTAGGAAATGCTTACGTCAGGAGTTAGGGGGAATGTGGATTTAAACGAAGAAGTAGAAAAAATAATTTTCAGATATTTTTTAGCCCTTATTTACTCAAAGTCCTCACATTTTACAGAACTTTTTAAGATAGTGAAGTACAGTTAACATTTATCTCTCTTTCCTACTGCCTACTCCCTTCTCCCTTCTCCACTAACTTGTACTAATATATTTCGTTTTCTAGGTCCGTCTAATTCAAAAAATAATACTGACTGCCAAGTTCCTAAAGCTAATTTTCCATCCACAATAGGAATAACTTCATTATTATTTAAAGTCATTGCCATCAGATGAGAATGAGCATTAATAGGTTCATCGGGAGGAACATCTCGCAGGTGCAAATCATTATGGAGATATTTGTCAGACTCCGGCGCTAACTTTCTCAAATATACTTTTAGGTCTGTGATTAATCTTTCCTCATTTTCGTTAATAGCTAAAGCTGTAGTCGTGTGTCGAGAAAAGACAATTACTTGCCCATTTTTTATACCAGTCGCATTTAAGATATCAATAATTTGAGGAGTAAGATTGTATATTTCTATTCCGGGGGCAGTTTCTATTTCTAGAAATTCATTTTTTATCGACATAGCAATTTCTTACCTAATAATTAAGGTTTAAAGCCTCTCCTTTAAAGGAGAAAAGCGGTCGTTAGCGCAGCTTCCCGAAGGGTGGCATGGCGAGAAAACCTCGCTATATCCAACCTATCAAGAGAAGAAAAATTTTCCTTTTAGTCAATCCTATTCTTGAAAAGAAGAGGTAATTATTAATTATTAATTATTAATTATTAATTGTTGAACTTATCTATAGTAATTTTAGAAAAAAATTAGTCAACTAAACTCGTTTCTTCAGTTGTAATAGCAATTTTTCCTACAGCATGACCCATTTCACTATAAGCATGAGCTTCTGCTATTTCTTCTAGTTTATATGTACGACCAATAATTGATTTAACTAATCCATCTTCGATTAATTCTCGCAGAGCATTTAAGTCCCGGGGGTTTGATTGGGCAAGAATTAATTTAGATTTTTTACCAGGCACAAATAAGCTGAAGAAAGTAGGAGGTAAATTATCTACAGTTGGCAGAGTAGATATATAAATCCCCTCTGGTTTCAAGATATTTTCACAACTAGAAAAAGTTTCTTTACCCACAGCGTCAAAAATAATATCATACTGCTCTAATTCTTGAGTAAAATCAATTTGATTATAGTCAATAACCCGATTTGCTCCTAAACTTTCTACTAGGGTAATATTGTTACTACTACAAACACCTATTACTTCAGCTTTCATTGCTTTGGCAATTTGTACTGCAAAGATACCAACTCCACCAGAAGCACCATTAATTAATACTTTTTGTCCTGGTCTAATTTGACCTAAATCAAGTAATCCTTGAAAAGCAGTTAAACCTGCAACTGGAACTGTTGCTGCTTGAGAATGAGTCATATTTTTTGGTTTTAATGCCGCAGTATTTGCAGGTATAGCAATATATTCAGCATAAGCACCTCCTTCTAATGGATTAATAAATGTATAAATTTCATCTCCTGGTTCAAAACTTTCTACTTCTTCCCCTACTTCTAATACAACTCCAGATAAGTCAGAACCTAAAATAATAGGAAAGTTAAAACCTGATAATAATTGTAGTTGTCCTTGTCGAATTTTCCAATCGACAGGGTTAACACTTGTAGCGTGAATTTTTACTAATAATTGATTGGGTGTAATTTGAGGTTGGTTAATATCTGAATATTCTAAGACATCTATAGAACCATAGCGATTAATAGTGACTGCTTTCATAGAGTTTTTCTGTAAAATTAGGACTTGAATTAGAATACCAAGAATTTCCTTGTTTATCAAGGTATAAAATTGGAAATGAGGATGTACTGAAATTTCAGATGGAAGAATGAATCAAAGGAAATAATGATAGAGATAGGTAGAAAATAGGATTTGATAGCAGCTAATTATATCCATCAGTTGATAATTCGTTTTTTGCAGCAAGAAGAAATCAGAAAAAGGGAAAAATAAATCAAGAGGAATAATTTAGATATGCAGGTAGAAAATTTGCTATTTGTAGAATTATAGTCATTTCAGTTGAGATTGACACCAGGTCTTCTTACCTTGAATTCCTTCCAGGCGAAACAGTATTTCATTGTTATCTAAAATTACTATATTTGTGAAAATTGCCATGATTTACTTCAGATAAAAAATCTGATATTTTTGATTTCTCTTTTTTTTCTTATAGCAGGGAACAGTGGGAAAAACATTTACCCTTATTCAGATCATCATCTACATAAGTCCTCAACAAATACGGTTTCCTACGGAATGCTGTGCAAATAGATAAGACCAAAACTCATAAATTATCGAACCATTAGAGTACCTCTTCAGATGACAGAACTGCCAAAAAAATTCTTAACTGAACAGAATTGCGTCCTAACCTACCTGTCTATTGCTATATTTCATAAATTGACATCTCCGATCATAAAAAATCCAATTAATTATCCTACAGAAATTATTAATTCTTTCCACCTACTCCCTACTACCTACTTCCTCTTTTATGGAGATGTCTAATATAAGATTGGAAATAAAATTTTAATTGATATTATTGCTTGTTTAATCATCAAAACATCATTCGACTAGAGTAGCTCTTTAGATGATATAACTGCCAAAAAAAATCCTTAACTGAACCGAATTGAGTCGTAACCTAGCTGTGTATTACTATATTTCATAAATAGACTATCTTCGATTATAAAAAATCCAATTAATTATCGTACAGAAATTATTAATTATTTTCACCTACTCCCTACTACCTACTTCCTCTTTTATGGAGATGTCTAATATAAGATTAGAAATAAAATTTCAATTGAAATTATCATTTTATTTTGGGTTTAATAACCCGCCGTCTACACGGTGTTGACAATTGGTTAGGGTTTGAGTCCCCATCCATTTTTTCTTCCTTCTTCCTTCTTCAATGCTTGTTTAATCATCAAAACATCATCCGACAAACGACAAGAGAAGCTAAAATTCCTGCGACATCAGCACATAAAGCAGCAGGTAAAGCATATCTAGTTTTTTTAATTCCAACACTACCAAAATAAACAGCCAATACATAAAAAGTAGTCTCAGTAGAACCCTGCATAGTTGATACTAAATAAGAAAGAAAACTATTCGGTTCATTTGTCACTATTTCCGACATAATACCAAAAGCACCACTGCCAGATAAAGGTCTAATCAATGCCATAGGTAGTGCTTCAGTCGGCATTCCAATTAAATTAGTTATAGGCGATAAAATTACAGCCAAAATATCTAGAGCGCCACTAGCTCTAAACATTCCAATAGCAACAAAAATTGCCACCATAAAAGGAATTATTCTGACGGCAACTTCAAATCCTGCTTTTGCTCCTTCCGTCATTTTTTCATAAACTTTAACTCCTCGGAAATAGCCAAAAAGTAAAAAAGAACAAATTAATATTGGCAATAACCAATTAGACACACTCTCTAGAAAAGCAAAACTGAAAATATAGGTGATACCTTTGAGATTTAAGTGATAAATTACCGCACCTAAAAAGGCACCAATTAAACTAGCAAAAATTAATTTGCCAATTCTGTTAGGTGGAGTTAATTCATATTTGTTTGTCTCGCCTTCTAATAAATCATTGCCGTCTAAATCTTCTGACGAAATAGATTGGTTTAAACTAGGTATAGATTGCCGACGTGCGAAAAACTTTGCTGCGAAAATAGCCGTAATTGTAGAACAAAAAGTAGCAAAAATTGCAGGTAAAATAATATCTCCAGGGTTAGTAACACCAGCACTAGCTCGAACAGTTATTACACTAATAGGAATAATCGTAACTGAAGAAGTATTAATAGCTAAAAATAAACACATAGCATCTGTAGCAGTTCCCTTTTCCGGATTTAATTTATCCATTTCTACCATTGCTTTTAAACCCATTGGTGTCGCAGCATTTCCTAACCCTAAAGCATTAGCAGCTATATTCAAAATAATGGCAGACATTGCAGAGTGAGATGCAGGTATATCAGGAAAAAGTTTCACCATTACAGGACGAATTAAACGAGCAATTACAATCATTCCTCCTGCTGTTTCAACTACTTGAATTATGCCTAGCCATAATGCCATACTACCAATTAATCCAATGGCTAAAGTAACAGCATTTTTTACAGATTCAAACGATGCTTCAGTTATTTCTGTCATCCTACCGTTATATGCTGCTATAACTGTAGCTGAAACTATCATAAATAGCCAAAGACTATTAATTGGTGATACTTGTGATTTATTCATTTAACTTTTAGAGAGTAGGAAGTAGGGAGTAGGGAGTAGAATAGAAATAAAGATAGGTGTATTTCATTAGTCTGAGAAACGCTATAGCTTCTAACTTTACCTAATAATTAAGGTTTAAAGCTTCTCCTTTAAAGGAGGAAAAAGAATTTTTTTTTCTTAAGCGTCAATCTTCTTTTTTTCAAGGAGAGGTAATTGTTAATTATTAATTATTGAATACTAGCTTTTATACCCAATAATTAAAGAGAAGAAGGAAGAAGTAAGAAGCAAGAAGGTTTTGGTTATCTAGGAGATAAGGAAAAATCTTCGTTGTCTGAGTTTTAAACTTATATGTCCACGCCCTTTGCTTCAACTACTATAAAAGATATTAGCTAAATCGAAGTATTACTTAGTAAATAGTTATTTTTATAGCAGAAGAAAGAAGTCCTTTAGTTATCTAGGAGAAAAGAAAAAATCTTCGTTGTCTGAGTTTTAAACTTATATATCCACGCCCTTTGCTTCGACTGCTATAAGATAAATTATCAATCTAATTAAATTAAAAATGAATCGAAAAAATATGTAGAAAATTAGGTAGTATTTGTCAGCATATTTTTTATCAAAATCATTTTCGTATGACCAAAAAATTAGGCTTATACCCTCACATTTTAAGGAGATAAAAAATAAAATCCTGCATTCTCAAAGCTTATCTATTGCAGGAAGTATTGATAATTA
This sequence comes from Okeania sp. SIO2F5, assembly GCF_010692685.1. NCBI lineage: Bacteria > Bacillati > Cyanobacteriota > Cyanophyceae > Oscillatoriales > Microcoleaceae > Okeania > Okeania sp. SIO2F5. Next base: position 7,891 of record NZ_JAAHGU010000041.1, read on the forward strand.
ATAGCTGAATTGACCGACAAATCACTACTTAGGATAAATGCACTTTTTTTCTTAGCTAATAAATAATTATAGTAGTTGAAGGAAAAGACGCAGATAGAGTAAAACCTGAGAACTCAGACAACATAAAATTTTTCCTTCTCTACTAGATAACTAAACATCTTTTATCCTAGATAACTAAACACCTTCTTCCTTCTTACTTCTTCCTTCTTCCTTCTTCAATGCTTCCGTCAAAATAAATTCTGCTACTCTTAAATCCACAGGAGTTGTCACCTTAAGATTAGTCTCCTCCCCCGCAACAACCTTTACAGGCAAACCACACTTTTCAAACAAAGCAGCATCATCAGTAACTTCCCAACCCAACTGATGTCCCTTTTCATGACATTCCTTCAATAACTTCACCTCAAAACCTTGAGGTGTCTGAGCCGCCCATAAATTGCGACGATCTGGTGTATCCTGAATTAGACCCGACGAATCAACAACCTTAATCGTGTCCTTAACTGGCACAGCAGCAATTAAACCAGGACACTTAACAACCTCCTCCGCACACCTATCCAATAGTTCCGGAGTAGCCAAACACCTGGCCCCATCATGAATTAACACCTGTTTCGCTTCCAGAGGTAAAGCCTGTAAACCCTTATAAACAGACTCCTGACGAGTCGATCCTCCCTCAATCAACTCTATAGACTTATTAGTAGACAAACCAGAAATCATCTTTTGAAAATCTGGAAAATCAACAGGTTGGCCAATAATACCAATCCAATTAATATAACGAGATTTGAAAGCAGCCTCAAGAGTCCAACTTAGCAACGGTTTATCCAATAGAGTCAGCAAAAGCTTGTTCCGTTCGCTTCCCATGCGTCGCCCCATACCAGCAGCAGGAATCAATAAATACATTTAATTTTGTGTTTTATGTTTCTAATTAATAATTCAATATAGGTATATAGTCCTCCTAAAAGGGGCAGACTTTAAACCCAATTTTTCGGTAAAAATTGAATGTCTACTAAAGAAATAACCCCCAATCAGAATCGTAAGATATGGTTGGTATTGTGTTCAACTAAATAATTAAACTAAATTCCTTAAATATGAGAATACTAGCCCTTGTCCCTGGTGGAATTGGCGACCAAATCTTATTCTTTCCTACTCTGGATGACCTAAAAAAATCTTATCCAGAATCACAAATTGATGTAATTGTAGAACCTCGCTCAAAGGGTGCATACCGAGTTTGTAAGTCCGTACAGGATGTCCTGGCCTATGACTTCAAAGATGCCAATAGTCTCGCTGACTGGGGAAACTTGTTAGGTATTATGCGCGATCGCGAATACGAAGCAGTAATTTCTCTTGGACAACGTTGGACAGTTGGTCTATTGCTGTGGTTAACAGGAATTCCTCAACGGATAGGTTATGCAGGTAATGGGGCCATCTTTCTCACCAACCCTATACCCCTGAAAACTGAACAATATGCTGCTCAGATGTACCATGATTTATTGCAAGGAATGGATGTTGTAACACCTTTCCCTGGACTATCTATTAATGTACCTAAAGCAGATATTGATTGGGCAGAAGCTGAACAAAAACTTTTAGGAGTGTCCGAAAGTGGGTATGTTCTGATTCATGGCGGTTCTAGCGAACTAGCTCAGATTAAGGGTATTGATAAAATCTACCCTACCAATTATTGGCAGGAGATTATTACAGAACTACAAGAGAAGCAACCTAATTTACCAGTAGTGGTAGTCAAAGGTCCTGAAGATGGAACTTGGGTCAATGAAATTACTCGATTTTGTCCAGATGTTAAAGTAGTGATGCCTGGGGATATAGGTAAATTGGCGGCTATTATTGCTGCTGCTAATTTAATGCTATGTACTGATAGTGCTCCAATGCACTTAGCAGTTGCAGTTGGGACATATACTATTGCTTTATTTGGTCCAACTAACCCAGAAAAATTATTACCCAAGAGCGATCGGGTAATTGCGGTCAAATCTCCTACTGGTAAAATGAGCGATATTTCACCCCAAGATGTTTTAAATAAAATTTGGGGTGGAGAAGGGTGAAGTACCCGAGGCTAACCCTGAACGGGTATAGCACAAGCTTCTGACCTCACAGGGGAGTGCCTTAACCTCCGACTTGCGTCCTCGCATTGGTCTTACCTCCTTTCCATGAGTAGCAGTCCCAGTCCCTGAGACCAATAGCATTCTCATACCTTCTGCTCTAATATTGATTGCAGCATTGCCATCTCGATCGTGACGAGTTCCGCAGCTAGAACAAGTCCATTCACGGACATCTAGCGGCATCTCGTCAACTTGATCGTGACAATTACAACAGAGTTTAGAAGTGGGAAACCATCTGTCAATCTCGACAAGCACTTTGCCTTCTTTTTCTAGGTTGTATGCCACAAAATTAACAAACATTCCCAACCCTACATCAGATATTGCTTTAGCTAGTTTGTGGTTCTTAACCATGTCCAGAAGGTGTAAACTTTCGACTACCATGACTTGGTTATTGTCAACCAGCTTTCTGGAAAGCTTATGTAAGTAGTCTTGACGGACATTACTAACTCGCTCGTGAACTCTAGCTACCAGTTTCCTGGCTTTATCCCTGGAGTTACTCCCCTTCTGTTTCCTGGCTAATTTGCCTTGCTTTCTTGCCAAATTTCCTTCATGTCTTGCTAAATGCTTGGGGTTGTGGTGCTTGGATGTTTTGAACCCGTCATGGACAATAGCAAAATTCTTGAGACCCAAGTCAATACCTGCTACTTTCCCCTCAGTACTTGGCGATGGCTTTTCAGCTTGTTGCTTACTCAACACTGAAGCAAAATACCTTCCTGATGGAGTCATGGTGATGGTCACTGTTTTGATTGTCCTGACGATCGGGCGATGTAATTTGGCTTTGACAATACCTACAGGTCCCGAAAATCTTAGGCCATCATCAATAATTTCCACCTTCTGAGGATATTGAATTGATCAGATCAGGGAAAAAGGTGGAAATTTGTCCCCATCTCCCCATCTCCCCATCTCACCACACTCCTAGATCCCATAAGGTATTAATCTTCTTCTGGAATTGAGCTAAAAAATTCTTCTGCTAAGTCGTAACCCAACATTTGAGACATGGACATCAGTCTAGATTTGCTAGAAATACCTTGTTGGTGTAGCCATTTTCTTAAGACAAAAATTTTTTGCATCAGAAATATTTCTAATGCTTCTGGGTTATATTGGACACCTTCAGTGCGATGAAATTGGTGAGGTACAAGCATAGCAGTATAACGAGCTAATTCACCCTCTTTCCAGTTAAGCAAAAATGGCAACCAAGGATAAATACTGTCCAAACGAATAAACCATAAACGTACTTCTGGAATTTCTGAAAGTTCTCGTGGGTCTTGGGGGTCGCGATTATAGTTAATAGTAAAATTTAGCTGCTGTTCAGAAGAGGCGATCGCTCCTTCAGTCAGCAGTTGAGATATGACACTTTTAACTGGAGATACATCCAAGTTATGGAAGTGTTCGGTATTAACGGCGATCGTAATTGCCATCTTTTAAGGTATAAATAATTGTCAATGTATTTTTATATAGCAGAAGGAAGAGGGAAGAAGGAAGAGGGAAGAAGGAAGAGGGAAGAAGGAAGAAGGCGTTTAGTTATCTAGGAGAGAAGGAAAAATTTTGCGTTGTCTAAGTTTTCAGCTTTTTATCTGTCAAATACAGTAATAGCGACTGCTATAGCAATAGACAGGTAGGGCGTGAACTTAGCACGGGATCAAGATGCTCCCACTGTTCCTGTCACAAACATTGCCGGACAATGTACGACCACCACCAAAACGGGACAGTTAGGACTTACGCTGATGATGAACCGAAGTTTTTCCCACTACTCCCTACTCCCTACTGGCTATTCTCTGATATAATAACTACCCTATAATTTAGCCCGATAGCAAAACTGATGGTTGATACGTTTCAGTGCGAATTGCTATAGAATAATTTGCAATTGATTTGGAGAAAGGTTGGCGCTGTGAAACAAATTTACTCATTAGAAGATGCTCTAAATTATTGTAAGGCTAAGGGAATGCGCCTGAGTCGTCAGCGTCGATATATACTAGAAATTTTGTGGCAAGAGAAAAAACATCTATCAGCTAGAGAAATTTACCATCGATTAAATCTCCAAGGTAAGGAAATTGGTCACACTTGTGTATATCAAAATCTTGAATTTCTATCAAAAGAGGGAATTATTGAATGTATTGAACGTGCTGATGCTTGCTTATATGGCCATAAAAGCGAATCTCACTCTCATATTAACTGCTTGGATACGGGACAAATTATGGATATTTATGTAGAATTGCCTCAAGAGTTGCTTGAGCAAATTGAAACACAGATAGGAGTTAAAATTACTGACTATCGTATAGACTTTTATGGTCACTACAGTCATAATTTTGGCAGTAGAACGATAAAAGATTAGAAAATAAAAGGCTATTTGACTCAGAAGTATCAGTAAATTAACTCGAATAGACCTAATTCTCATCAGCCATAAAGTTAAGCATCATTTATAATAAACATCTACTGCCTGTGAACCAGTCCAAAAAACTAAAAATGCAGTTTAAAGCTACTCACCTAAATTATTTTCAGGTTATCCAATAGTTAAGAAAATGCCCAGATAAAAGATTAAATAAATTTACTAAAATCAAGACTTTTGGCTGAGGTTAGCTTAAATGAAAAATTTAGTAAATGTGCTGAAATATATAAGATATATATACAATAAAATTTTCGATACTATATGTTAGCTTGAGCTAAGAAACCTTTAATATTTAATATTTCTAGGTCAAGCTCAAGCCTAAAGTTAAAATTTTCCTTCGGAGGGATGAAAAACATTCTAGGTAATGAAAAAACCTAAATATAATATTTGAAAAAATAATCTTAACCTACTTAACAGTTAGTACAATTAGCACAGTAAACTTTACTATGTCATCAGAAAATATTTCCCAACAAAAAAAATTGGCGGTTTCCCATAACTATTCTAAAAATGGAGAAAATGGCTATAGTAGTAGTTCCCTAATCAAAAAAGAATTAGCAGATCCTATTACTTCTACCTCACAAACTTTAGATCGAGAGCTAAACAATACCTCAGAAGTTAAACCAGAAAAAAATTCCCAAATATCAACAGCTCCAAAACCAAATAGAAAACCAAAAACTTATTGGGGATGGCAGCTAATATGGTGGAGTGTTGCAGCAGGCTTTGGAATAACAGGTGGTGCAGCACTTCTATGGTTACTGGTTAACCCACCCCAACCAAACTGCCAACAAATTTCTCCATTATCAGCAGATGGAGAACGACTATATTGTGCCCACAAAGCTGCTGAGTCACGGAACCTAGAACAGTTGGAAACAGCTCTGGCGTTAGTAGAAAATTGGCCAGAAGAACATCCTCTCTATCAACTAGGTCAGCAAATGACAGGAGAATGGACAAAATTAATTATTTCTGTTGCTCATCAAAAAATTAGAGAGGGTAACTTACAAGCAGCTCTAGATACAGTAGCGAAAATTCCTAAAAGCAGTCCAGCTTATTCTAGGGTAGAAGAGGCAGTAGCAGGTTGGAAAAAACAATGGGCAGAAGGTCAATCTCTTTATGAGGAGGCGGAAAAAGCCATCAAAGCTATAGACTGGAAAAAAGCCTCCGCTTACTCCCTAGCAATGTCAAAACTAGACAATGTTCACTGGCAAAGTATTAAATTTAGAGAAATATTAGAGCGCATAGCCTTGGAAAAAAAAGGTTGGCAAATCTTAAAAGATGCTCGCTATCTAATTTATGAGGAAACAGCAAATGAGTATGGAGAAGCGATCGCTCTAGCTAGGAAAATAGACCCAAAACTCTACATTCGAGACAGAGCTGAGAAAGATATTCAAAAGTGGAGTCGTAGTTTAATTGAAATAGCAACTGAACAGATAGAAGAAAAAGACCTCAAAGGAGCGATCGCGGCCATTGAATATATTCCTTCAGACTATAAACTGAAAAAAGAGGGCAAAGAGTTAATTTTACTCGGCCATGCTAAAGCAGCAACATGGAATCAATCTATAGAAGGCTCTCAAGTGGGTAATATAGTAGTCCTAGTAGAAGGAAAAGCCGCAGCAACTCAAATTACTTCCAATAGCCCCTACTATCAACAAGCCCAAACTGAAATTCAACAGCTGCAAAAACAGTTAGACGACCTAGCTCATATTCAGCTAGCTAAAGCGATCGCCAGTGTGGGTCAACCTGCAACATTAAAGTTAGCTATAGACCAAGCTAAAATGGTTGGCCTAGAACAACCAAAGCGAATTCAGGCCCAAACTTTAATTGCTAAATGGCGCAAAGACCTGCTGAAGATAGAAGACCAACCTTATGTCCTCTTAGCGAAACAGTTAGCGAAACAAGAAACTGTCGATAGTTATAATTCAGCCATTAAACAAGCTAGTTATGTTGCTTTGGAGCGTCCCTTGAGAATACAAGCTCAGACTCTAATAGCTGAGTGGAATAAACGAGTGCAAATTATTGAAGATTCACCATTATTAGCAGAAGCGAGAGTCTTAGCAAAAGAAGGAAAGCTTGGACAAGCTATTGATGTGGCGTATGAAATAGAAAGTGGTCGTGCTTTGTACGAAGAAGCTCAGGATGAAATTTATAAGTGGAGTACAGAGCTACAAATTGCCCAAGACAGGCCAATTCTCAATCAAGCTTATGGTCTAGCCGAGCAAGGCCGTCTTACTGCTGCGATTAATACAGCTTATCAAATTGGCTATGGTCGCGCTCTCTATTATGAAGCTCAAGGTGCTATCTCTAAATGGGCATCTGAACGAGATGCTATATGGGCAGAACAACAGGCGGAAGAAGCTCGCAGACGGCGACAGTACCAACCAGCTCCAGCGCCTAGTCCGCAATATTATTCACCAGCACCTAGTCCGCAATATTATTCACCAGCACCTAGTCCGCAATATTATTCACCAGCACCTAGTCCGCAATATTATTCACCAGCACCTAGTCCGCAATATTATTCACCAGCTCCACAGAGGGCTTATTCACCAGCTCCAGCTCCAGCTCCAGCTCCAGCTCCAGCTCCAGCTTCAAGTTCAGATGCATATTTACTACAAGAATGATCAGCCAATCAATATTTATCAGTTAGGCATTTAAACTCAAAAAAAGAGTTTCCGCTAGAGGGGAAGCAGAAGCAGAGAAAATTTTATCTAGCCTAAATGTGTAAGTTCTGGTATGTGTAGAAATATCTTTTTAAGTCGGCTTTGCTGAACAAAGTATGAACTCTGGAGTAGAAAGTTAATCAAGATTCATTTAAATCAACAAAAATAGAGATAATTTTATCTCTAAAGATTATATCTAGTATCAGGCAAGGGGGCTTTTAGTATTTATATTTATACTGACTACTAAAAGTCATAATTTTACTTAGTAGTGCAGGATGGCGGAAATAACTGACCAGTTACAAAATCCTCAAACAATTACAAATCAAAAATGATTGACTTTTAAATGCATGACTTTTAACTTCCGCGTAGCGGCAGTAGTGCCCTTAAATATCTCAATTCCAAATCAATTTATGAATGGAGAATCAGCATTACAATTGCTGCTCATTGATAACGATCCTATCTTTCGGATGGGGTTAAAATTTTCCTGCGAGCAGTTTTCAGACATAGAAATATTAGGTGAGGCAGAGGTAGGAGCAGAAGCGATAAAAGTTATTGAAAATTTGATAACACAAGAAAAGAAATTTGTAATAATTTTAGACATAGATACCCAGAATTTGTCTGCTCAAACTACACAAGATTTCAGCATCTCTGGAATTGAATTTTGTCAACAGCTAAAAACTTCATATCCTCAATTACCAATCTTATTATTAACATCCTTACAAGAAAGTGCATTATTAGTTTTAATGCAAGAATTAGGTGTTAATGGATACTGCCCTAAAGGAATCAGTATTTCTGAGTTAGTAACTATTATTCGAAAAGTTGCAAATGGTGAGTATTATTGGGAAAATAGTTCTCTAGATGTGCCAGAAAATTATGGCAAAGTGACAACTTCAAATCTAAAAGTTCAAGCAGCAAACTTTTTCAAAACTCTTCGTTACAATGTTTGTAAGTCGGGACTAAAACAGATAGATTTGTCTCTTGCAAAAATTAATTCTCAACTAGATGAAAGTGTAAAAAATTTAGACCGAAAGAATTTAACTTCTGTACTTTTTAATGTAGCAATTAACTCTGGGCAACGTCGAGAATTGCTAACAGCTAGGTGGATTATTAATCAACTATTACCTAGTTCTTTTAATCCTCTTGTACCAATAAAAAAATCAGAAGTTATTTCTCCGACTCCTACTGAAGAAATAAATATAAAAACAGCATTATTTGAAGTAACAATCGCTAAATTAAATTCTAATTTAATTAATCTTAGTAGATTACCAATGGAAACTGATATCTTGCGAACTACTAAGAAGCAAGAACTAATATGTATAGCTTTATGTAAATTTGAAGATATTCTTGATGAACTGCGTATTACTCCTATTTTGCGGGAAGAAATACCACAAAAAAGAAATGATATTGTCAGCAAATTGTGGGAAGTTACAACCCAAGTTTTTTTTAGTAAATACTATCAAGTAGAAATAAGTAGTAGAACAATGACACTCAATTCTTTTGCAGAAAAAATTAGAGTAGAAGTGATACCAGTCTTATTAAATGATGTAGAGAATGTGCATAATTTTATTCTGAATAAGATTCCTTTAGTTGAAGAATTAATAGCGTATTTATTATTTGAAGTTCCTTTAGTAGTCGATAATAAATCTTGTGCTGTAGGTACTCCTGAAGCTATGCAATTTTCTGAAGCTCTATTGCAAAATTTATTAATTTCAATTGCTAATGCTGTGATGTACCCTTTACTAAATAATTTTGCCGATGTTGAAGAAATTAAAGAAGATTTTTATAGTCGGCAGTTATTATCAACACGAGATATTGAAAAATTCCGTAATAGTTTATCTTGGAGATATCGTATAGAAGAATATGTAGGGGAACCAAAAGCGATTTTTGAGAGTAATTTTTCTTTGTTTGTTTTGAATGAAACTGGCATTAAAAAAATGGCTATTTATTCACCCCGCAGACATGAATTAGCAAAACTTTCAGGTATTCCACTTACCGTAACATTACTTCTAGAAACTCGTGATGCAATAGCTCCTGGTGTTCGTGCAACTGTTTCTTTTATTGGTAGTGGAATTGTGTATTTACTCACTCAGGTAGTTGGACGTGGTATCGGTTTAATTGGGAGAGGTATTTTTCAGGGTCTTGGTAATTCTTTTCAAGATACTAAACTCGGCAGAAACAATAATAGAGAAGAAACAGGAAGAAATAACTAAGAAATGTAGAAATGTAGAAAGGTAAGGAAGAGGGAAGAGGGAAGAGAGAAGAGGGAAGAGGGAAGAAGGCTTAAGAGCAAGAAAAAAACTTAAATTTCCTGTAGATATTCACCCTTGAGTTGACAAAAATTATACTAAGGGATTACAAGGTAAGGAAGAAGGAAGAGGGAAGAGGGAAGAAGGCTTAAGAGCAAGAAAAAACTTAAATTTCCTGTAGATATTCACCCTTGAGTTGACAAAAATTATACTAAGGGATTACTTCGTGCTTTCTGAGTCCTGATATCAAATACGGTAGCATCAGGGTTATTCAATATTATTAAGATAAGAGTCTATATTGTAGGGGCGTTTTGCTCCGCAACATATAAAGCAGAGAGCTTGTACGTTAGCAAGTGGCCATTCGCCCCTACGCATTGTATGATGATCGACAGAATTATATTAGGGTTTGCTGAAAAAGTCTTTTGGTAGGGGTAGTAGTCAGGAGGACCGAGTCAGAAGTCAGGAGGAATGGGAAATTTAGAGGAGGTAGTCGGATATATTTATCCCTTGATTTTTTTGCAATTATTCTGCCTTTTATCCTAACTTTTTGGTTGCTCAAGCTGAAAAAGTTGCACTTTTTTTCCTTCTAAAAAGGCTAAAACCTTTATTTGTCAATGCTTTGATATTTTATCGGTAAGACATATATTACTCCGAAGCCAACGGATTTGATATGAGTTGTGAGTCGCGCGTAGAGCTATAGTACTTGGGAGAAAGGAGAAAGGAAGGATGAGAGTGGGAAAAAATCTTGGAATATTCCAGCATTTTATCTCTGCATTAAATCGAAGTAGATCGACAAAACAGAAATCATATTGCAATCAAATCATTTTATTAAGCCTCTAGGCATAGCCAAATTCTTAATTCCAAAATACACTAAATTTTACTTTTGAGCAATCAAGGCTGTATTGTTTATCTATCAAGATTTTCAGCTTTTTCTAGAGGGGTAGGAAATAGAGGTGCGATAACTACGTTTAGCTGCGCTATCGCTTCTTTTTTTGCCCTAAATTACACCCTAAAAAGGGATGTTGAACTAATTTTGCTAATTTTATTTTAAATAACTAATGCTTAATTAAATTTTTGATAAATTTTAATTATTTGAGTATTTGTAGCTACTTATCCAAGACATAGACAAGTTTAAATAAGTCAAAATAATAGTAATTATAAATAATGCTCATACTTGTATCTGGATTTTTTTCCTGATTGACAAAGAAGCTATTGGGACTTATTCCATTTCTCAAAAACTTTTCAACCCATATCTTGAGCAGGGGAGTGGGGGAGTGGGGGAGAAGTAAACATAATAATAATTAAAAAAGCGATCAGCACTCAGCACTTAGCAAGATCATTTTTCTAAAGTTTATCAGGGGATTTCAACCCCTCCTAAACAATCCTGGGCAACAGTTGCAGGGGACTTTGACCCAGAGTTCTAAAAGCTGATAGCTAGTGCCACTACGCGGAAGTTAAAAGTCTAGTATTTAAAAGTCAATCATTTTTGATTTGTAATTGTTTTAGGATTTTGTAACTGGTCAGTTATTTCCGCCATCCTGCACTAGTTGATATAGGAATTACCAAGAAGCGTGAGGTACAAAATTCGTTTGTTTTAGACATCTCCAGAAAATAGGGAATAGGGAGTAGGGAGTAGGGGGAAATAATTGATGATTTATGTATGATAATTGATTTGATTTTTGATTATTGGAGATGTCTTTTAGGCAACAGCTCATCTGGCAATAGGCAACAGGCAATAGTTAAGTAAAGATAAGAGTGTACCTCACTCTTACTGAGAAACCCTATATCATTTCCAGATAATTAATAGATATAGTCATTCCAGTTAAGATTGAGACAAGGGTTTCTTACCTTGAAAGAGTTTCAGCTAAAAAAGTGTTCCAGTCTTATTCAGAATGACTATATCTTCAGAAAATAAACTTGCCCTTTGTTTAACATCAGCTAGAGTTGTAAAATTCACTTCCCTAAATCATTCTTCGTACCTTTTTCCTAAAAATCTCTTCCCTGTTGTCAGATGAGCTGTTGCCTACTATGCGCAAAAAGTCTATATCTTTTTCACGCCTATGTCTAATGACAAAAAAACTTTCTCCTCTTTATACCTGAAAACTTTCTATTCTTTCTTCCTAATTCTTAATTTCTAACTCCTGACTTCTGACTCCTTCCTATAACTATTCAACCGGACATAATATTACTAATGGCAAAATATAGACTCTCTCAACAACACCTGAACCTACTTACAACTTGCCCCCGTAAATTTCAACATCTCTATCTTGATAATCTGAGCGTACCAACAACACCAGCACAACAAGAAAGACTAAATTGGGGTAGTCAGTTTCACTTATTAATGCAGCAAAGAGAACTAGGATTACCAATAGAATCTTTAATGTTAGAAAATCAAGAAATGCAGTACTGTTTTGAAATTTTTTTTCAAGCAGCACCAGAAATATTAAATCCTGAAACTCAAGATAATATAATTTTGCGTCAAGCTGAACATAGTATTAGTATTAATTTTAATGATTATATATTGACGGTTATTTACGATTTATTGATTGCCGATATTCAACAAGCACAAATTTTTGATTGGAAAACTTATAGCTTTCCTCAAAATCAAACAAAGTTAGCTCAAAATTGGCAAACACGCTTATATCTTTACACTCTAGTTGAAACTAGCAAATATTTGCCAGATGCAGTTTCGATGACCTATTGGTTTATCGAACCAAAAAGTCAAAAGTTACCTGCTACACTAAAATTTTCTTATAATCAACAGGCACACAAAAAAACTGAGCGAGATTTAAAGCAAATATTATATCGATTAAATGATTGGTTAAAAAATTATCAGGAAAAGGGTGAAGAATTTCCTCAAGTTCAGAAGATTGAACATTGTCATTCTTGTCAATTTACTACTCGCTGTCAGAATTTTTTAGAAGTTCAGGACAAAGAAGTAGATATTCAGTCTACATTTGCTTCTGCTGACTTAATATTAAGTATAGATAGTATTCCAGAAATATCAATTTAGCTGAAAATTATTGAATTAAATTCTAGGTACAATTCCATAGAAATAATACCAAATCCGGTTATTAAAGACATTTTATAGGATGTAAGATTCAAACCTCTCCTCATCTCCCCTACAACTTGTCTCCCCATCTACATCAAAGGATGCTTTATAAACAGGATTTAGTATGAGCTTCAAAATTGCTCCAGTCACTATAGATATTTTTTGGTAAAATATAATAGTTATTACTATATTTAGTCAGACACTCCCTGTATAGCTCTAATTTTGAATTTGGTATAAAATAAGTAAAAAAGAAAGCAATGCTTCTGGAGAAGTTTAACATTTAATAGAAAAAAAGACTTTATTATTATCTCAAAATCAAAAAGTTTGTGTGTAAGTGATACCTAAGTCATACTCATTGTAACTTATTGCAGCTTTTTGTCAATTGAATGAGAGATTGGCTGAAAATTTGGGACTTTAGGAAAAAGGACTCGAACAGAGAGTAATAGTTAAAGTTTACTCCTTTGTAGTTCACCCTAAGTCAACACAAAAAGCATCATTAGATGCATAAAATACTTTACATCACCTGCATAAGAAGCTTGATAATATTTATGATGATTTATTATCAGTAATTTATAAATTTAAAAGTAATCGGCTTATTAGTTAAAATATTATGTTATCAAAAATACTTGTTGTAGATGATGAGCCTGATTTTGAATCGCTGATCGTCCGTAACTTTAGAAAAAAAATCAAACAAAAAGAACTAGAGTTTATTTTTGCTAGAAATGGTGTAGAAGCATTAGAAATATTGTCAGAAGAATTGAATATAGATATCGTATTAACTGATATTAATATGCCTTTAATGGATGGATTAACTTTATTAGATAATCTTCAAGATCAATATCCTGATATTAAAGCAGTAATTATTTCTGCTTATGACGATATGGAAAAAATTAGGTCGGCAATGAATAGAGGTGCTTTTGATTTCTTGACTAAACCTATAGATTTTGAAGATTTAGAAATTACGATCAAAAAAACATTAGAAAATGTTAGACAACTCAAAGAAAATAAACGTTTAAAACAAGAAAAAGATGAAGCACAAGCAGCAAACCGATCAAAAAGTGTGTTTCTAGCAAATATGAGTCATGAATTACGAACACCATTAAACGCGATTATTGGCTATAGTGAAATTTTATTAGAAGATGCTCGGGATTTAGGTTATGAAGACTTTGTTCACGACCTTGATAATATTCATACTGCGGGAAGACATTTATTAACAATAATAAATGATATTCTCGACCTTTCAAAAATTGAAGCAGGTAAAATGGATGTCCACTTGGAAAGTTTCAAGATAATGGCATTAATTGAAAATGTCGTAGCTACTATTCAACCATTAATTGAGCAAAATAGTAATACATTAGAAATTATCTGCGAAGATCATCAGGAATTAATAGTAGCTGACCCTAATAAAATGCGCCAAGTGATTTTAAATCTTCTGAGCAATGCAGCGAAGTTTACAGAAAATGGCAACATTAGTTTGAAGGTTAAAATTATTAGCAATGATGAATATTGTACTGTTCAAAGTGAGGAATTGACCCCTAAGAAAATGTTGATTTTAAGTGTTGCTGATACTGGTATAGGTATATCAGAAAATCAAATGAATGTTTTATTTAAACCATTTACTCAAGCTGATAATTCAACTACACGGAAATATGGAGGTACTGGTTTGGGTTTAGTTATTAGTCGTCACTTTTGTAAAATGATGGGTGGGGATATTGGTGTAGTGAGTGAAGTTAATAAAGGTTCAATATTTACTGTCAAAGTTCCTTTTATCAAAGAACAATTTATCGACGAAGAATTATTTTATTGAAGAAGGTATTCAACAATTAATAATTAATAATTATCTCTCCTTGAAAAGAAGAGGATTGACCCGAAGTATTTTTTTTATTCTCTTTCTCGATTGGAGATGGCGACGATAATCCGTCATCCCACCCTTCGGGAAGCTGCGCTAACGACCGCTTTTTATCTCCTTAAAATAGAGGCTTTAGACCACAATTTTCATGTAAAAATAGTGTTTTTTTACCCAGATTTTTCAGTACTAAGATGAAATACGAAAAATAAAATAACGCTAAAGTTACTTCACAAAAAATTAAAGTTGAGCAAGATAATAAAAGAGCAATTTTATATTAAATACAAGTAATTATGCCATCTTCCCATCAACCAATATCTGTAACAAATATCAGGGCTATTTCTAGAGTTGTTTCATTCTAAACTGTGCCATTTTATGTATTGACTAAACAACATTATTTCAATATTTAGGGAATTGATCTTTCCCTGTCTGAAAAGCAATAAATTAATTGCCAAAATCTAGAATGAAATGACCCTGGATCTATTTCATACAAGTATTTATATCATGTCTATTTAAATAACCCCAATAAAAAATTTAGGGAGTAGGGAGTAGAGAGTAGGGAAGAAGGAGAAATTTGTTTACCCAGCATTCGGACTGAAAAAATATTCCCTCTTAAGAGAAGAACATTTTTATTATGGCTAATTAATGAGACTTGATATTAGATGAATTTTTTTCATCTACTACCTAAAACCTACCACCTAATATTAAATCTGGTTGAATACTTATTATATAGTTGGCAGAGGTGGGGAGATGGGGAGATGGTCTGATTTAATATTGAATATTGAAGTGTGGATAGAATTATAAACATATACTTTATAACCAGATTATATATAAAATCTAACACCTAAAACCTACCACCTAATACCTGACAAAGAACGGCAGTATAGTGACGATAAATTAAATTTATTAAAGATGTCTGAAACCAGAAATTATTGGCAAATTTATGCCTCCGATAATCCGCCAAATTCATTTGTTGAGATTATCAAAAATTATGCACCAAAATTATCAATAAAATATCTACCACAATTATTATGGCACCGTGGAATTAAAGATACTCAAAAATTAGCAGGTTTTTTAGACCCAAAACAATATCAACCCATTAATCCCTTTGAATTTGGCATCGAAATTAACAAAGCTATAGAAAGAATTATTGATGCTAAAAACAATCAAGAAAAAATTGCTATCTGGGGAGACTTTGATGCTGATGGTATTACCTCAACATCTGTACTTTGGGATGGATTAGGAGATTTTTTTCAGAAAAATCATCAATTAACTTATTACATTCCTAACAGATTTACAGAATCTCATGGTTTAAATATTCCTGGAATTGAACAGTTAGCAAAAAAAAATTATAGCTTAATAATTACCTGCGATACAGGTAGTACAAATATTGCCGAAATAGAATATGCAAATAACCAGGGAATAGACATAATTGTCACCGACCATCACACTCTACCCCCTCAACGTCCGCCCTTATTAGCTATTATTAATCCTCGTTATTTATCCCCCTCTCATCCCCTATATAATCTCTCCGGAGTTGGAGTAGCTTATAAATTAATAGAAGCACTTTATTTAACCCATCCAGAAATACCTAAACTACCCTTAAAAGAATTATTAGATTTAGTAGCCATTGGTTTAATTGCCGATCTAGTTCAACTAACAGAAGAAAGTCGATATTTAGCACAAATAGGAATTGAAAAATTAAGTACACAACTCCACAAAACCACCAGACCAGGAGTCGCCAAACTATTAGAATTATGTAAAAAAACAGGCGATCGCCCCACAGATATTTCCTTTGGTATTGGACCTCGAATTAACGCTGTAAGTAGAATCATCGGAGATGCCAGCTTTTGTGTAGAATTACTCACCAGTCGTGACCCCCAAAATTGTCAAAAACTCGCCATAGAAACCGAACTGGCCAACTCTAGGCGCAAATCCCTACAAAAAGAAGTAGTTCGAGACGTTACCCAAAAATTGACCAAACTAGACCTTTCTACCACTAACGTCATAGTTCTCACAGACCCTCAATGGCCTGTAGGTGTGTTAGGATTAGTAGCAGGTCAAATAGCTCAAGAATACAACCGTCCCACTATTTTGTTGACCGAGGAAACTGAGGCGGTCAAAAACTCTGAGGAACCATTATTAGCTCGTGGTTCCGCTCGTTCCTTTGGTCAAATAGACCTATACCAGTTAGTTAAAAATCAAGAACATTTATTACATAGGTTTGGAGGCCATCCTTTTGCTGCTGGCCTAAGCTTGCCAGTAGAAAATATCCCCATATTTACAGATGCTATTAATCAATTATTAGGACAAACATTAGGAACGACCGTTAACCAGACTTCAACAATAGAAGTAGATTTAATTGTGACTGTCTCTGAGTTGGGTAGAGATTTATTTCAAGAACTTAAACTTTTAGAACCCTGTGGAATGGGCAACCCTGTTCCTAAACTTTTAGTCCAAAATTGTAGGTTTAGTAATGTTTGGCACAGAAATCAAAAAGATTTAAACGGAAAAAAAGTTCAATATATCAAAACAGATTTTGAAATTTGGGATGAGTCTGGGGAGGAAGGGTTCCCTGGTGTTTGGTGGGGTCATTATAAAGATGAAATTCCTGAAGAAAAATGTGATGCTTTGGTAGAGTTAGACTTCAATGCCTATAAAAAACGTTATGAAGTTAGACTTATTGCCGTACAACCATCGCTCCAAAATACCCAGTTAAAAACATCAAACCTTGTAGATTGGATCTGGGACTGGCGTAATAGTCAGACAGTCGGTAATCTAGAAGAAATAAGAATTAATAGCCAAAAAGATTTTCTGATTATCAAAGAATGTCCCACTAGCTGGAACGATTTACGAGTCTGGTTTCGGCGAGCAATAAATCAACAAAAGAAATTAGCGATCGCCTACTCACAACCTCCTATTGTCCCTCCGACAGATATCTGGCAACAACTTTTGGGTATTGCAAAATATCTCAGTCGCACAGCTAAACCTGTCACCCGTTATCAATTACTAAAAAAATTAGGTATTGGCGATACTACTCTCAAATTAGGTTTTCAAGTGATACAATATTTATGTTTTAATGTCAAGTATAAAGACCAAGGTTTTTACATAACTCAAAATAAAATCAAAAACCAAAAATTAGAAACTCAATCCCAAATAATCGGAAAGTTCCTAGCAGCAATATCAGAAGAACAATTTCGGCAAAAATATTTCTGTGAAGTACCATTAAAGATAATAGAAGCGATCGCTGCCCAGACAATCTTAGAAGATACTACTATCTCTATTCCCTTCTAGTGCCGCTACGCGGAAGTCAAAAGTCAGCGGAAGTCAAAACTCAAAAGTCATGCATCGAGTGTGTAATTCTGAGGTCCCCTCAGAATGTAAGACACACTCAAGACAGTCAAAAGTATTGATTGGTAAGGCTCTTAGGATTTTGTAACTGGTTAGTTATTTCTGCCATCCTGCAATAGTGGACTGACACACATTAGATGTGGAGATGGGGAGATGGGGAGATGGGGAGATGGGGAGATGGGGAGATGGGGAGATGGGGAGATGGGGGGAGTGTGGGGGCAAAAAATTTATCTACAGTTATCAAAAAAATGTATTTTTCAATACACTTTTCTCCTAAAAAAGTCGCCCCAATACCAATACATAACTCGTATATTTTGTCAATTTTTATGTTAAGAAAGATGTTTATAAAGCATAGCCTCTTAAGGGGATAATAAAGAAAATTTTCATTATTAGTCAATCCTCTTTTTTTCAAGGAGAGGTAATTATTAATTATTAATTAGGGCTTGCTGATTAAATCTAAAAGCATTGACATATAAAGATTTTAGCCTTTTTGGGTTTGAAAAAAGTGCCTGGTTTTCAGCTCTTGATGCTCATGCATGGAGCGTATTTTAGGCACATAGTTGGGCAGAACAATCTTGGGACAATTTTTCCGACTACCTCCTCGCTCATTCCCATTTCTCCCCTCCTGGGAGGGGAGAAATTAGGGGTGGGTTGTCTCCTGTCTCCTGTCTCCTGTCTCCTACCCTTGCCCATAAGACTTTTTCAGCAAACCCTAATTATTCATTATTCATTATTCATTATTAATTGTTGAATTAACCCCCTATTATGCTCATCTGTCCCGAATGTGAGTTTGAAAACCCGAACCAGAATAAATTCTGTGAAAAATGTGGTACATCCCTAACCTACAAAAATTGTCATCAATGTGGAGCGCAAGTGTACTTCAGCGTTCGACAATGTCACAACTGTGGTGCTGATATAGCTCAAGTCTGGAAGGCAATTATAATTACTCAAGCAGAAGTTCTCCTCCCCAACTCACCTGAAATTAATCTCAAGGAAATGGGGCAAGAAGAAGTAATGATCCGAGCAAGTCCCTTGGCCAAAGATTCGGCGGAGTCAGCAGCAGATATCATTACAGAAGAACCCGAAGAGATTTTAGAATCCTCCGAACCTTTGGAGGCGGAAATGGAAGTTGATCCACAACCTGCTGCCGAAGTAGAATCAGAAGATACTTTACCAGAAACAATAACTGAAGTTGACGATCGATGCCAAAAATTAGAGGAGTTAGATAATTCTGAATCAATTACCGCAGACATTCTCAGTCCAATGTCTGAAGCAGCAAACACAGAGAATAAATTATCCTCAAATCCAAATGACGATCTAGAAAATTCCTCCACTGCATCAGAAAAATATTTAGATCCCCAACAGCGCTACCAACTATTGGAAACTATAACACCAACAAACCAAGGTGAAACAGTAGTAGTGCAAGTACTAGACTGTAACCCACTAGAACAAACCCCCCTCAAAGCTTGGTTGCGAAATAACTCCGGTAATTTTAGACCGCCCACTTCTAGCTCTCAAGAGAATGAATTATCGGGTTACCAAAATCAAGAAAGTCAATTCCCTACCTCAAACCAACAGGGAGAAGCAACGGAGATAGAAGCTTTGATTTTTCCCGCAATTGCTCAACCATATTTAACATTATATACCCAACTACCTCAACACTTTCCTACTGTTCAAGATAGTTGGCAGTCGCAAAACGAAGAAATATTACTTGTGGCAGACTACAGTAGTTTGCCATTATTAGTAAACCTTTGGGGAAGCGAAAACCTTTCCCAACTACAAATTCTATCCTGGTTGCAACAAATGACCGAACTTTGGGTAGCTCTAGCACCATGGCATTGTTGCCAAAGTATACTGGAATATGAAAATTTGCGGGTAAGTCAAACAGACAATAATTATATCAAATTGCAACGTCTGTACTCAAAACCTGGCGAGAGTGAAAATCTCCAAGATTTAATGAAATTCTGGCAATCGTTATTTGAGCAATCTCAACGGACACAGTTTGGTTGGGTAACAGCTTTAATGCAAGATTGGCGGGATGGTAAAATACAAACTATTGAAAAATTGCGATCGTATCTAATGACTACTGAAGAAAACTTACAACCCCAACCACCTCCTACATCAGCACCGACAATTTTGCAAACTGATGATGCTTCCCCACAGGTAGTAGAAAATATAGAAACTCAAGACACTGAACTTTTGCCAATACAGTTGGTAAATTTGGACAGTTCTGGTAAAAGTGATGTAGGCAGTCAACGAGATCATAATGAAGATTCTTTTGGGATTCAAACTCAGATAGAAAACCAAGAAACACCTACAGAAAGAATTATTCAAGCTAAAGGACTTTATGTGCTCTGCGATGGTATGGGAGGGCACGCTAGGGGAGAAATAGCGAGTCAAGTAGCAGTAGACACTATTAAACAATACTTTAAAGTGGAAAGTAGTTGGTCTGTAGGTTTGCCCTCTGAAGAAATAATTCGCGAGGCAATTATACAGGCAAATCAGGTAATCTACGACATTAATCAACAAGAAGTCCGCTCTGGCAGTAGTCGGATGGGTACTACTTTAGTAATGGCAATGGTTTACGATACAAAAGTAGCTGTAGCTCATGTGGGTGATAGTCGTTTGTATCGCCTCTCTCGTCAGGGAGGGTTAGAGCAGATCACTCTAGACCATGAAGTAGGGCAAAGAGAAATTAATCGTGGAGTTGAACCAGAAATAGCTTATGGTCGCCCAGATGCTTATCAACTAACTCAAGCTTTAGGACCGCGAGATGAAAATTTTGTCAGACCTGATGTGCAATTTTTCGAGCTTGATGAGGATAGTCTAATAATCCTGGCATCTGATGGTTTAACAGATAATGATTTTCTGGAAAATAATTGGAAAAATCTCCTGGAACCTCTTTTAAACAAACAAGCTAATTTAGAGTTGGGTGTAAACCAGTTAATTGATTTGGCAAATCAGTATAATGGTCATGATAATATTACAGCAATTGTGATTCGTGCTTTAGTGAAGCCACAAAAAAATTAGCAATACCGTTTCACGCTTAGTCAAAAGTCAGAAGTCAAAAGTGATATTTTAATTAATTAAAACCTTTATTATACACTAATTTCAGCTTATTAGTTTACTTCATCAGTTACCGAAAAATTCGGTCTAAAGCCTCCCCTTATTAAAGGGATAAAAAAAGATAATATTCCTTATGTCAAGCCTTGTGCTTTCCTACGGAATGCTGCGCAAACAGCTAGAGGTACTGATAACTGATAACTGAAATAACCAACTATTTGTGACATTTTTTAAGTGAATTGGTATAGCAGTCGAAACAAAGGGGGCGGACATTTATAAAGGCTCAAACTAAGTTAGGGATTACTTTTAACTTTTAACTTTTAACTTTTAACTTTTAACTTTTGATTTTTGACTTTCGACTTTTATCTTGCGCGGATCGCTATATAAGTTATGCTTTTATAGTGCTACGCATTAAGGTTTAGAAATGTCTTAACCCTGTTTCCTGACGGATTCCGCACCGAAAACCCTTTAACAGTTTACTATTCCCTATTCCCTATTTCCTATTCCCTAGCGCGTAGCGCTATACAAAAAACTTGAAGTTCAAACATAGATTGTGATTAGGTTAACCCTCCTAGACCCTCAAAAAAATACTCCTTTAAAAAATTGGGATTTTCAGAGTGAATCAATAATTAAGATTGGTCGCTCTCCTGATAATCAGGTTGTTTTATCTGATAGTTTAGTTTCACGATATCATCTGGAGCTACACAAAATACCAAAGTCCCAATCTGGAAATATTTGGCGATTAGTCAGTCAAGGTACAAATGGAACTTTTGTGAATGGAGTTTTGATGTCTCAGGGAATTATTTCTGATGGTTTCCTGATTCAGTTAGCCAGAGGTGGCCCTATTTTAAAGTTTCAAATTCAAGTTTCATCTGTTGCTAATGCTCCTCAACAATGTTGTTCTCGAGCTAGTGATAACCCACCAGGAAACTTATTTTGTATTTATTGTGGAAAACCTATTACAGTTGAACGCAGCATCCGTCAGTATCAGGTGTTACGAATATTGGGTCAAGGTGGCATGGGTACTACCTATTTGGCTTGGGATCGCGATCGCAATGGTTTACAAGTAGGCGCTTCACCTGCTGCTGCTTTGGTGGTTTTAAAAGAAATGAATGCTGATATGGCTCAGATCCGCAAAGCTCAAGAATTATTTGAACGAGAAGCTAGAACCCTGAAATCATTAAATCATTCAGGAATTCCTAAGTTTTTTGACTTTTTTGTTGAAGAAGACAAGAAATATTTAGCTATGGAGATGATTCACGGTCAGGATTTGGAAAAACGTATTTCTTTACAAGGACCGGTGTTACCAAAACAGGCAACTGAGTGGATGATTCAGACTTGCGAGGTTCTAGAATATATTCACTCACAAGATCCTCCACTGATTCACCGGGATATTAAACCTGCTAATCTTCTAGTGCGTCGTCGCGATAATCAGATAATAGTTCTAGATTTTGGGGCAGTCAAAGAGATTGGCACGCCTTTGGGTACGCGGATCGGCGCAGAAGGTTACAGTGCCCCCGAACAAGACCGCGGGCAACCTTTGACTCAATCCGATCTATATGCAGTGGGTGCAACTTCGATCTTTTTGTTGACTGCTCAAAGTCCGATGCACTTCTATGATAATCGTGGTAATGGTTATCGGTTTTATGTGGAAAATGTTCCCACTATTACACCACAACTAAGAAAGGTAATTGAAAAAGTTACCCAACCATTGCCTGGCGATCGCTATCAAACTGCTCTAGAGCTAGCAGATGCTTTAAAAGATTGCCTTTGAAGCACATCATCAATATTGGAATATCTCAATCTCACTATGTATAAGGGTTTTTGAGTTATTGGTAGAGATATAGCGCTACGTGCAAGTCAGAAGCAATCCCTGACGCTCGTTTGAGTATTTATAATTGCCCTAATCTATTTGTGTAGTGCTATATTACAAAAAAACTTCTGAAAAAAAACAAATGTATTTAGATGTTTACTCAATGAACCGACTCAGAGTTAAGCTCAAAGAATTGACTGAGTTTGTTTGGTAAGTTGACAAGCTAAAGTTGTACTCAACCACATGGTACGCGCTTAAAAGTGAGCAATTATGTTCATGGGATTGAAACTCCGCGGGATCTATCCGCGTGGATTTTTAAGAGTCACAAACTTGCCATACTAAAGTCACTTCAAATGTAACCCTTAATGACATAAGTAAGGATTCCTCTAGTTTGTCCCGGGTAAACCCATTCAGGTTGCTTTTTATTCCTCACATTATAGCAAAAATATTCAAAATTTGCAATGTGCATGATTAATGGTTAAAATCATTACCCTAGTTTCCATCCAGCCGTTGATAGCGTAGCTCAGACCTAGGAAGCAACTTACTAGTTTCCCACTTACCGAAAGTTTATGATGAACTTAACTTGAGATGAGTCGTTCTGACATTAAACAACTAGCAGATTTTTTTTCTAATAAATCCTAATAAACCTGTATTCAGTTATTTAGTTATTAGTTTTAAAATTGCTTTGGTATCAATTTAGTTTCCTGATTACAGCCTTAGAAACCAAAAAGTTTTGTTTTATTTTTGTTTGATTTTGTAGTGCGATCGCCTAATTATTCTATACTTTCAGTCTTATTGCCTAGATGTTGGGGCTAATCGACTACATTCTACCAATTTCTATCGCTTAAACTCCAGAATTATTCACCCTAATCAGTCTTATTTGATTAGGAAATTAGACTAATCTTCTTCCCACACCTCTACAACCAAAATTTCACCTATTGGATCTTGCATAGAAAAATCAAAGTCTTGAAGTTGCTTTTTCCAATAAGGCCACTTATCCCCAAAAAGTAGGGCTATTTTCCAGATACTATCTGTTGGCTTGATTATATTAGATTCTACGAGGGAATTCACCTGACGCTGAAATTTTTCCATCTGGTGCATAACCTTTTGGCTCATAATACCTCTTAATTTTTTTAAATTCTTCTAGAAATTAACTCCCCGATTCTCACTTTTACCGATTCGTGGATTTTTTGTGCTTTTGGGTAAGTTACTTTCTAGATTTATAGTTTAACATACCTACTTTTGACAAGGTATTATAAGTAAAACTAAATAATTAAAAATCAATAGTGAGATTTTTTTATTAAAGTCAGTTATTACAAGTTTTTATACTTGAAAAAAAGTAAGTAATATGATATTAACTATAACTTTTATTATTAGATTTTTTTATAAAATGTAACATAAAATTATATATATATTCAGATAAATTTAGCCATATATGCTATCTCCTTATCTCCCTATCAATCACCAAACATTAAAGAAGCAGTCAGCGGTCAGTAATCAGCAATCAAGCAGATTTTTTTTGAGACACCCTCGTTTGCGGATGATTGCGGAACGGAAAGGAGATTTCAATTCCTCTGAAGGCCATTAGACTTATCGGAAGCCGGGGATTTTTACCCAGAGCTACTAAAAGCTGAAGCGTTTCAGCGCTAAAAGCTGATAGTTAGTTCAGTATTTTCAAGCATCAGGCTTCAACGATCGGCACTGAAGTCCGCAATTCCTCTGATAAGAGGCTAGCGTAGTTCTGACCTTAGAAGGCTAACTGTTAGCGTAGCTCCAACCACAGGAGGCTAACTGAAATGAGGTCATTGCATCTGTATACAATGAGACAAATTAGCTTACTTATAGCGGTTTTCACAAAGGTAGACTACAGAAAAATATAAGTATGTTTGAAGTTTGATAAGTTACAAACTTGATAGCTGTATTCTCTGTTAATGAAAACCGCTATAAATTAGACATCTCCAATAATAAAAACAGGACTTACGCACGCATACAAAAATATACACCATTTGTAGGGGTCAACGGCCGTTAACCCCTACTATCTGTAGTGGTTATGGGTAAGTCCGGAAAAAATAAAATCAATCATTCCACTGTTATTCATCAATTCTTTCTGCCTGCTCCCTGCTCCCTGCTACCTACTCCCTACTCCCTCTTTTGCTGGAGATGTCTATTGTCCATTCAATGCCATCATGCGATCGTAAACATGACGAGACAGTTTGGGGAATATTTCCTCATCTCTGGCATAAGCAATATCTTCTGCAAAGATCGCCAGAATATAAATAGCCTTATCATCCAAAGTTCTCACAAATGCTACATCCATACGATGTTTGCTAGTGAAACCAACTTTAGAACCGAAATAAATTTTGCTAGGTAAAGATTCTCCGAGAAAACCTTTGATTCCATTGTAGGGGTCATTTTGCCATGCTTCGGGTCTTAAATCTCTGGTTAACAAATAAGCCATTCTTGTACTATATTGCCGTGAAACTGCCTGCCTGGTATATATTTCATAGATTAGTCTTGCTGCATGATCGGTTGAAATCAAATTTCTGAGAAACTTACCATCTTTCTTCCTGAGTTGGCGATCGCGACCGACTGGACCTTCTTGACTAGGAGAATATCGAGGATAATTTTTTGTACTAACTATTAAATGTTTATAACCTGCTTTATGAAAAAAATTGTTAACGGATTTTCTTTTGTCTAACCACTTTTCTAAATCTTTCCCTTCTAATTTACTCCCCGATTTAGTATCAGTAATTGCATCTAAAATTTTACTAGCAGAATCGTTATGAGATTTCTGCATCATTGCTCTCAAGTCTTCATGAAACTTAGATTCATCTTCAATTAAACCTTTTTTTACTGCCCCATAAAATGCAGCCATCCAAAATAATTTAGATACACTAGCAGGATACCTCACTTCTTGGCTTTGATATCCAGCAAATGTATGAACATCTTGGCTTCTAACATCTATTAAACTAATAGATAAAGGTTCTGTTGGTAGCCCTTTTTCTTCAGAAATTTTAACCAATTCATCAACTATTTCCTGTAGTTGAGGATTATAACGTAGAGGGGGTTGTCTACGAACATTGTAGGCAAATCCTAAGTCTTCAGGAGTTTGTTGAGGAACTGGGCGTACATAGGGTGGTACGAGAGTAGGTGATACTGAAGTTTGAGGAGTAGGTTGAGGGGTCTGTGAAGCTGTGCGACCTCTGAAAGGTAGGGTAATAACCCAGCTCGCGGTCATTAATATGGCGACTAATATGAGGATATTTTTATATTTTAACTGGGGTAATATTAGTTTTGTATTTTTAGTTTTAACTAGCCGACGTATTTTAACTGGACGTCGCTTGGCTACCCGATATGGTGGACGGACTCGATGAAATGTTTGGGGTGGTAACTTTTCTGCGTGCATTTGAATAATAAGAAATATAAGTAGTGGACTGAGACAGCTAAAATGGTGCCTGGCGACGGATTGTTAAATACTTTTCACAGCTTAATATTTTAGCCGTAATGGCGGACTCTATAATAATGAACTATTTTAGCTGTGTCATGGCAGTAGTAATAATTTTATTGGTTTTCAGGACTTTACTATAAATAGTGCTAAATTTTCAACTATGGCTGGGAAATTAATTTCAAGGCCATTAGTTATGATGGGAAAACAAGACAGTAAATTAGATTAATTTAATACCTGTTTTCGCAGGATTATTGACCAATATGGCATTAATTTGATACTTGAAATTCAGGATGATTAAGGATACTGAAAAATTTTAAAATTTAGATTTTTTAGCATTAGCAAATGCCGCTGTTGCTGAAGATAATTTTATGAACCGCCAATGTCAAGGTTCGTAACTTATCCCTTGGGAATTATCATTTTCTTTGTGGGTTTAATACCCCACCGTCAACGGGGGTGTTCACGCATTACTTGGGGGAGCGAATCCCCATGTAATTTTCCTCCTGTCTCCTGTCTCCTGTCTCCTGTCTCCTTCTTCAATTACAGGAAATGACATTTCAAATCCATCTACCCATTCTTGTCCTAGATAAAATTTTCCGTTTTCTGTAAAGTATGCGTATAATCGAGTAATCTGATGATTTTTTTCCCCTAGTTATTCTAAAATTGCTGCTTCTCTTTGAAATCTGTCTTGTACGATTTGATAAATTTGAGGATTATTTACTATGGGTTTAAGTTGTTTAATCACGCATAGACGACCGGAGGGTATTTGAGTATCTTGGGCAATAAATGTTTCGCCAAATCCTCCACTTGCTAACGTTTTGATGATGCGATAACGGTTATTGAAAATCGTTTTTTCCATATACCCGTAATATTTGGGTTGTGAATAAAATATTTTTGAATTAGGGAACAGGAATAATAATTTCAGAGTTTTTATGTATTTTTAAAGATATTAAATTCAGAACTTACAGATGAGGTACGAAAAACTAGAATTTCAGATTGCTTTCCGTTCCGGAATACTCCGCAAATCCTATCAGTCGCAATGACAAAAATAGATTGTACTGCGTAAGCCCTAAAATTAAAAGAATCTGAAACTATGGCCATTCATTGATTGATACCTTCTTTGCCTAAAAAATCTTTCCTGTCTAAATTTGAGTCTATTCAATTGCACTATTTTGTATAGTAAAATTTATCAAAAATCATGCTACCCTGGGAAGGTCATCATTTCAATTATCAGTTATCAGTTATACAAATTCCCATGCATTAATGCTTAACTGAGGTAACACTTCAGTTATTAAGTAATTAAAAAGGGCGCATGGAACCTTTTTGGTAATTAGCAGCCAAGTTAATATTAATTATTATTATACTTACTTCTCCCTCACTCCTCTACTCCCCTACTCAATAAAATGGGGTGCATCTCATATTTGCAAAATACTTTTTTCCTATATATTCCCTATTCCCTATTGCCTGTTGCCTAAAAGCAATAAAATTTTGGCTTTATTCAAAATTGAGATGTACCCATAAAATGTAGAGTAGAAAGGTTTTTGAGAAATGGTATTATCAGTACCGACCGCTGAAACCAGAGGCTTGAAATGAGGTTTAAGACCTTATTTTTTGTCAAAATAACAGAGATTAGTAAACAATCAAATTAAGTAAATAAATAGTATTTATAAATATGAAATTTAAGTATAGCAAAATTTTTAATAATTGACATAAGTCCTACTACCAAAACTATTCATAAAATGGAAATATTTTGCCAGGTTTTTATGAGTAGTTGACAATTATATATTAAATTTGTTTTAATAAAAAAAGTATACATTTAATTATTAAGAATTCTTTATATGCCTCAAGCAAATTACTCCATAAATCTAAGATAACCTGGTTGGTCTAGATGCTGGTGTCAAATACCAAGAGACAAACTCTAGACCAACCTTTGGAGGTTATAATGGATTCCATCATGTCGAAATCTGGGTCTGTAACGCTTATCAAGCAGCATTTTATTACTAAACACACATGGGTTTCCAACCAATTGCCTATAAGGGTTTGGAAACTGGCGATCGTGAATACACTTCCCACGTTTTGCATGCAGGTCAAGTCACCCTTGTTCTTACATCTCCGTTAAACCCAGGAGAGACAAAAATCAATCAGTTTTTAACCCAATATGGCGATGCAGTTTATGATGTAGCTTTTAGTGTAGAAAATGCTCAAGCAACTTATGAATATGCAATTGCACAAGGAGCAAAGAGTGTTTCTCTGCCTAGAGCTT
Source organism: Okeania sp. SIO2F5 (assembly GCF_010692685.1). Lineage (NCBI taxonomy): Bacteria > Bacillati > Cyanobacteriota > Cyanophyceae > Oscillatoriales > Microcoleaceae > Okeania > Okeania sp. SIO2F5. The sequence continues at coordinate 36,115 of NZ_JAAHGU010000041.1, forward strand.
TCAAAGATGAGGAAGCTATCGGTTTCTGTAGATGTTATGCAGGAGTTAGATATAGTCATTGATTTCGATGAAAAAGGTTACATTCTGCAAATTTCTACTCGCCCGTTGCAAGCTCGTCCTACTTTATTTTTTGAGTTTATGCAACGCAACAATTATAATGGCTTTGGTGCAGGTAACTTTAAGTCTTTGTTTGGGGCAATTGAAGCACAACACAAATTACGTGGAACACTATTTATGATTTGATTTAGTATTAGTTAAAGGCAACAGCTCATCTGGCAATAGGGAAGGCATATGATGGAGACGGACAGTCTGAAAACACTTAAGGTGTTTTTAGTAGTCAGGAGCAATCAAATCTATTCTTTTAGTCAAATAGATCTTATAGATCTTAAAATAATTTAATAGCATAGCTTTGCTGTATTTATAACATTCTTTTTTCAAGCTGGTATTAGTTAAAGAAATATTATATGTAAAATTTTTCAATCACTCTTAATTATTAATAAAATTCTTAATTTCACCCTTGGTATCAGAACTAATTCTAATCAGAAGAGGAAAGTTATGGCCAACAAGTAAACTCAGGTTTTTTCTCAATGCGTCAAGTTGTAGAAGCTAGCTGAGAAAATTTCTAATTTATTGAATTGATTAATACTAATATGGCCACTTTTAACCAAGGACAACAAAAATAATAGTTTTTTTTCTTAAGCACCCCAAGCATAATTAATGCTTCATCCAACCAGCAATCAGAACTCATATTTAACGTCTCTTCTCTTCTGACCCAATTTCATGTTTAATAATGTATAGCATATTGGTAGCTAATTTAGTACAGCTTAATCTTAATCCTAGTTAAGCAATTTGCTGAACATCTAAGAACTCTGTACTTCATTAAGTCCAAACTGCTATGAATTTTAGATCATTTGAAAATAAAATATAATAGCTAGCCAGGGAAATAGAAATGAATTTATGTATTGACCAAAGAAGAGGCGACTTTAACCTGAGGTTTTCTCATCTATTTTGGGCAATTGTAAAATATGCTCATGTTAAGTCAATTTAGTCAGTTGATTTAAACTGGCGTAAGTCTTTGATTATTGGCAAAATTCATTCTTATACTACCTTAATTTATGGATATTTATCCTTAATTTTTTGTGATTTAAAAATTAATTTTCTGCAAAAAAATAACAATTAATTAGTTAATTTTCATGTTAGAAGCTTGTATATTTTCAACCATATTATGTGGATTTTTCGGCATCATTTTTAAGAAAAATCTGGTGATGAAAATCATCTCAATGGATATTATGAGTACGGGAGTTATTGCCTATTATGTGCTAATAGCATCCCTAGATGGTTTGTTTACACCAATTGCCGACGAAACCAAAAATGTTGCTTATTCCGACCCCGTTCCCCAGGCAGTTATCTTAACAGCAATTGTAATTGGCTTTTCAATTCAAGCTTTGATGTTGGTGGGTGTGATGAAGTTGTCAAAAGATAATCCCACTTTGGAAACTAGCGCAATTGAAGAAAATAACACACCATCATGACCAAAAATTCAGGTCTCAAGTCTCCCCTTTTAAGAATGAAAAGCGGTGGAGGAATGGTGAGGAGACCTCGCCATATCCATAAGACTAAGAGCAAAGTAAACTTCAGTATTTTGGAGCCTCATACTTTATACCAATTCACTCAAAAAATGTCACAAATAGTTGGTAACTGATGAAGTCAAATAATAAACTGAAATTACTGTAGAGTAGAGTTTTTAAGTTCCATTAATATCACTTCTGACTTCTGAGTTTTGACTTCTGACTTTAGTGAAACGGTATTAGCGGTCGGTACTGATAACTGATAACTGATAACTGATAACTGAAATGACTAATATTACGATCGCCTGGATGGCATTACCATTTTTTCTTGGGTTTGTGATTTATTTACTACCCAAACTAGACCGCTTTCTCGCACTGGGAGTAGCATTACTTTCGCTTAACTATGCCTTAGCGATATTTTCAACCCAATCAATTTTAAATATACAGTTACTAGATAATTTTGGTGTAACTTTAAACATCGACCAACTAAGTGCCTTTTTTATTATCACTAATGCTATAGTTACAACCGCAGTTATTATTTACACTTGGAGTACCGAAAAAACTGCTTTTTTCTATATGCAAGTAGTGATTCTGCATGGTAGCGTCAACTCTGCCTTTATATGTGCAGATTTTATTAGTTTGTATGTAGCATTAGAGGTAATCAGTATTGCTGCCTTTCTTCTCATTACCTATCCGCGTACAGATAGAGCGATTTGGGTAGGATTACGCTATCTGTTTGTCAGTAATACGACAATGCTATTTTATCTGGTAGGAGCAGTACTGGTATATAAGGCAAATAATTCCTTTAGTTTTACGGGTTTGAGTGCTTCACCTCCCGAAGCGATCGCTCTGATATTTCTAGGATTATTAGTTAAAGGGGGTATCTTTGTCTCAGGATTTTGGTTGCCTTTAACCCACTCCGAATCACAAAGTCAAGTATCAGCAATGTTGTCAGGAGTGGTGGTCAAATCTGGAGTGTTTCCCTTAGTGCGTTGTGCCCTACTATTAGAGGAGATAGATCCAATTGTGAGAATTTTTGGTGTAGCTACAGCTTTGTTAGGAGTAGGTTATGCCATTGTGGAAAAAGATACCAAGCGTACCCTAGCATTTAGCACCATTTCTCAATTGGGTTTTATCATGGCGGCACCAGAAGTAGGAGGATTTTATGCCTTGACTCACGGATTGGTGAAATCAGCACTTTTTCTCATCTCAGGTATTTTACCCAGTCGTAATTTTCAGGAGTTGCGAGACAAACCGCTCAATAACTCAATGTGGATAGCTTTAGCGATCGCCAGTTTTTCAATTTCTGGTTTTCCCCTATTGTCTGGTTTTGGGGCTAAGATATTAACCTCCAAAAATTTATTACCTTGGCAGGTTGTGGCAATGAATGTTGCTACAGTAGGAACGACAATTGTATTTGCTAAATTTATCTTTCTCCCCCATCAAAAGAGCGAAGAAAAAGGAAAAGCAACATCTGGGTTTTGGTGGGCGATGGTAATTTTACTAGGCGGATTGATTGTAGCAAATGCTGTTTATTACCAAGCTTATACCTTAGATAATATACTGAAACCTCTAATAACTATTAGTATCGGTTGGTTGGCATATCTTTTGATTTTTAGGAAATTAATTCTGAAATTCCCTCGTGGAGTCGAGAAATTCGATCATTTGATTGGGGTGATGAGTCTAATGTTGATTCTAGTTTTCTGGATGGTACAGATATGACCAATATTACTATCCTCTGGATGGCATTACCCTTTTTTACTGGTTTCGTTATCTATCTATTACCCAAACTAGACCGCTTTCTTGCAGTGGGGATAGCATTGGTTTCGACTAACTATGCCTTGAATATATTTTTAGAACAGTCTTCTTCGACAATACAGTTACTAGATAGTTTCGGTGTAACTTTAATCATTGACGAACTGAGTGGCTTTTTTATCATCACTAATGCTATAGTAACACTCGCAGTTATTTTTTACTGTTGGAGTAGCGAAAGAACTGCTTTTTTCTATATGCAAATAGTGATTCTGCATGGTAGCGTTAATGCTACTTTTATCTGTGCAGACTTTATGAGCGTATATGTAGCACTAGAGGTTATCGGTATTGCTGCGTTCCTCCTGGTAGCTTATCCGCGTACAGATAGATCGATTTGGGTAGGATTGCGCTATCTGTTTGTAAGTAATACGGCAATGCTGTTTTACTTGGTGGGAGCAGTAATCGTATATAAGGCACATCATTCCTTTTCTTTTGCTGGTTTGCGTGGTTCGCCTCCCGAGGCGATCGCCCTCATATTTTTGGGATTATTGTCCAAGGGTGGTATCTTTGTCTCAGGGTTATGGTTGCCTTTAACCCACTCCGAATCACAGAGTCCTGTATCAGCAATGTTGTCAGGAGTTGTGGTCAAAGCTGGTGTTTTTCCTCTAGTGCGTTGTGCGCTAATGTTAGAGGAAATCGATCCGATCGTGAGATTTTTTGGTGTTAGTACAGCACTTTTAGGTGTGGGTTATGCTGTATTTGAAAAAGATACTAAACGGATGCTGGCATTTCATACCATTTCTCAGTTAGGTTTTGTACTTGCTGCGCCAGTAGTAGCTGGTTTCTATGCTTTGACCCATGGTTTAGTTAAATCTGCTCTGTTTTTAATTGCAGGGATTTTACCAAGCCGTAATTTTAAAGAATTGCATTATAAACCCATTGATAATCAGATTTGGGTGGCTTTAGTTATCGCTAGTTTTTCGATTTCTGGTTTCCCACTATTGTCTGGTTTTGGGGCAAAAGTGTTAACTTCTAAAAATCTATTACCCTGGCAGGTTGTTGGGATGAACATTGCCGCAGTGGGAACAGCCATTTCTTTTGCGAAATTCATTTTTCTTCCTCACCAGAAAAACGAGGAAAAAATCAAAGTAAAATTTGGTTTTTGGTGGGCAATGATAGTCTTACTCGGTGGATTAATTGTGGCAAATGCTGTTTATTATGAAGCTTACACCCTCAAGAATATAATCAAACCACTGGTAAGTATAGCTATTGGTTGGCTAGCATATCTATTGATTTTTAAGCAGTTGGCGATTAAATTCCCCCGTGTGGTCGAAGAATTCGACCATCTGATTGGGTTTATGAGCTTCATGTTAATTTTACTTTTCTGGATAGTATGGACGCAATCGGGTTTTTCAATATAGTATTACGACTGACAATATGGTTTTTACCCTAATTTTCAAATATGTCGATTGAGAACTGTCATATCAAATCCGGTAGCATCGGTATAATTAGATAGTTAATCTAGGAGTAAGTCCTCAGGAGTCAGGAGGGAAGAGAATGCGCGAAATATTTGCACATTTGCGCTGAGGATGAAATTTTTTTTATACCGAACCCTAGCGGATTTGATATCATACGATAACTAAGGTAAGTATGAGTAACAAAATGAATGCAATATTGTCTCACATAAGTCCAGGTGATGTCATTGCCTTTTCAGGTAATGGACTAGATGCCAAAATTATTCGATGGTTTACCAGGAGTCTCTATAGTCATGTTGCTATTGTATTAGAGACTGAATATCTAAATAAACAGCGAAAGGATATTCTCATTGCAGAATCGACAGCTTACACAGTATTACCAGATTTTCAAGAACAGAAGCGCTTAAAGGGGGTTCAAGTTCATTGGTTAAGCAATTGGCTTGATATCTATAAAACTTGTGGACAAGCATGGTGGTTTCCTTTGCAAAAAAAGTTGTCCTATGATAGGATTGCTCAAATGCAATCATGGCTCTGGCATCTTAATGATCGTCATACTCCTTATGCTTTTTGTAAGAGTATAGGTTCTTGGTTAGCACAGAATAAATATTTTAATGCAGAAACCAAGGATAAATTACCTAGTGCTTCGGCAGGTTTTTTTTGTTCTGAACTTGTTGCTGAAGCTCTACAAATAGCTGGGATGATTGACCCCAAACTTAATCCTGCGGCGCACACCCCCAAAGATTTAATGAATATTGAATGTTTTCAAGAACCAATGCTGATTTTACCATAAATTCATTCAATTATTCTGTATAATTAAATTAGGTAATAACAAATGACTTTGATTCCAAAAATTGACAATTGGTTAGATTTAGGGTTTCATTATGTACATCGAAATAATCTAGTTTATGTAACTTGTTGGGAAGACCCTAGACTAGACAGAGTAGCTATGAATTTGACCAAAGATGATACAGTTTTGGTCTTGACTTCAGGAGGATGTAATGCTATTGAATATGCACTGGTTTATCCAGTGCATATTTATGCAGTTGATGTTAACCCTCGACAAAATGCCTTACTTGAACTAAAAATAGCTGGGATTCGAGAACTTGATTATTCTAGCTTTTTTCAACTTTTTGGCGAAGGACATTTATCTAACTTTAAAGAGGTTTATCAGCAAAAACTTCGTGGTTATTTATCTCCTTTTGCTCAACAATATTGGGATAATCATGGAGCGAGACTTTTTGCAGGTAAGCGTTCTTTTTTCTTTCATGGTACAACAGGTATCTTTGCTCAATTGATTAATTTCTACATCGATCGTGTTGTGCAACTTCGAGATGAAATCAATGCACTGCTTAAAGCTCAAACTCTTGAAGAGCAACGTCAGATATATTATGATGAAAAGCTTAACGATAGGTTTTGGAAAAAATTTATCCGTCAGATTATGGATAGTAACTTGACGCTGTGGATGTTAGGTGTTCCTCCTCAACAACGACAACAAATGGAGCGCTACCTGAAAAATGGAGTGTCGGGATTTGTAGAAGATTGTTGTCAGCAAGTTTTTAGCGAAATTCCGATCTGGGATAATTACTTCTGGCGAGTTTTTCTGGAAGGCAAGTATACACCAAATTGTTGCCCAGAATATTTGAAACCGGAAAATTTTCAATTACTCAAAGCGGGATTAGTTGATCGCATCTCAGTTCATACAGATACAATAGCTCAATTTTTAGAGCGTAATAATGATATTCAGATTTCTCATTTCGTTTTACTCGATCATATGGACTGGCTGAGTAATTATGAATATGCAGAGCTAAAACGAGAATGGCAAGCTATTGTCGATCGTTCTCAGAAAAAGTCGCGTATTTTATTTCGGAGTGGTGGTTTTGAAGTAGAATATGTCGATCCTATCTGTGTTTCTACCCAAGGTCAGGAGTATAATTTAGGTGAACTGCTGCAATACCAAAAGGATTTAGCAAAACAACTCCATCAAAAAGATCGAGTCCGTACTTATGGCAGTTTTTATATTGCTGATCTAGTCACAGCTTAAGGAGGTAAAAGTGTCATTTTTTAGTAATTTTGCTCAAGACCTGAATATATTATACCATCTAGTTAAACCTATTCAGGGTAGTAATCATCAAGAAAGACTAGAAAGCTTTTATCAAGGGCAAGCTCAGGGTTATGACAAATTTCGCAAACGTCTGCTCCAAGGGAGAGAAGACCTGTATCAATCCCTGATTCAATATCCGGGAGATATTTGGGTCGATCTAGGAGGTGGTACCGGAGCTAATCTTGAGTCAATAGGCGATAAATTAAGCAAATTTCAGAAGTTCTACATTGTAGATCTATGCCCTTCTTTATTGGAAATAGCACAGGAGCGAATTATTACCAATGGTTGGTCTAACGTTGAGACTGTGGAAGCTGATGTTACCCAATTTACCCCACCAGAACAAGTTGTTGACATTGTAACATTCTCCTACTCCTTAACCATGATTCCAGATTGGTTTGCAGCTATAGATCGAGCCTACAATTTACTAAAATCTGGTGGAATTATTGGAGTTGTTGACTTTTATATTTCTCGTAAATATCCTATAAAACACTGGTCTTCCCACTCCTGGTTATCTCGTCATTTTTGGCCTGCTTGGTTTGGCAGGGATAATGTCTTTTTATCTCCTGAACACGCTCCTTATCTTCATTACCGTTTTGAAAGTATTCAATTTATGGAAAGGATGTCAACCATTCCTTTTTTACCAGGGGTCAAAGTACCTTATTATCTGTTTATTGGGCGAAAAAAATGACAAAAATAATTCAAATTTTAAAATTATAGGATTTAGTAAATTACAATTTTGCTTTAAACTAGACAGATAGAAGATTCAGAATCTTTTGTGGGCGAGGAAAAACATTATCGACTATTAGATGTCTCCAATAATAAAAAATAAAATCAATTATGGCACATAAATTATCAATTATCTCCCCCTACTCCCTACTCCCTACTCCCTCTTTTCCGGAGATGTCTATTGAAAAAAATTGAAAATTTTATGGCATAAAAGCTTATTATAGCAGAAATATAAATATAGTTATAACTGATTACTTTTTAATTGCTGGATAGTATGGACACAATCGGATTTTTCAATATAGTATTACGACTGACAATATGGTTTTTACTAACCGCCGACTTAAGTCCGGCAAATATTATTATTGGTGTCAGTATCGCCTTTTTATTACCCCGCAGTCGTAAATCATTAGGCGCTCTAAAAGATTGGTTAGACGTGTTATGGGAAATTGTGGTAGCAATTCCCCAGGCCTATATAGAAGCAATACAAATTATGCTTCGCCCCCATAATGATGAAGTATTGGTTTGCGAAAAAGTTAAACCAAAACGAACACCAGGATTGATATTTCTGGATATATTTTTGATTACTTTTACCCCTAAAAGCATTGTTTTGAAATACCATGAACAAGGTTGGTATGAAGTACACGTAGTGCGACGGATGAAAAACAAATGAACTATATTTTGATTGCTATGATTTTAGCTTTGCTCATACCCATTTATGAAGCTTGGCAGGATAATAATATTTGGCAGAAAATACTAGCCTTTGCTAGTATTGCCACCAAAACTTCGATTATGATGTTGGTGGTATCCGTTTTGCGAGATGATTGGTCAATTGGAGTAGTTGCAGTTATCATCTTGAGTGTGGGTAATGCGGGATTAATGCTACTGGCAAATTTAATCAAAAGGTTAAACGAAGTATGATTGACATTTTAAGTTATAGCTTGATAGTTATCGGAATTATTTTGTGGTTTTGGGGAACACTCCCCCTACTCGGACATAGATCGGTTTTATTTAAACTCCATAGTCTTTCGGTAGCTGATACCCTTGGATCGATGAGTATTGTTGTCGGTTTACTACTGAAAATTCCTTTTGAATGGCCGTTATTGCTCCTAGCACTGATTACTTTGGCAATTTGGAATACGGTTTTGGGGTATGTTTTAGCATATTGCTCTAGTAGTGGAGAAAAAAATGATTGATAGTTATATTTATGTGATCATTGCCCTGCTACCCTTAGCAGCTTTTATACTGTTATTTCAAGTTAATCCTTATGATGCTTTGATTATCCGAGCTATTTTAGGAGCAGTAGCAGCTTTGGTATATGCAGTTTTAGGAGCTGCGGATGTAGCTTTAACTGAAGCTTTAGTAGGTACAATGTTAGCTATTACTCTTTATGTTGTAGCAGTTCGTTCCTCTTTAGTCATGCGTCTGGGAATAGTTAAAGGGGTAGAGGTAGAAGCAGACAGTGATTTTACCAAATTAATATCTAAGATCAGACAAACCATTAATAAATATCATTTGCGTCTTGAATTAGTTGAATATCCCAACAAACAAGCTTTAGAATGGGCATTGATAGGTAAAGAGGTTCACGCTATCTGTAGTAAATCAGAACAATTAGAACCAGAAAACGAACCCACTTATCAAACTAGCATTAGAGTGCATCGTCTTTTTGAGATTATGGAAACCGAACTAACTTCAGCAAAAACAATTGTGACATACATTACTATACCAAACTTGGAGGGCAAACATTAATGAAATGGATTTATATTATAGCTGGAATAGCATTGTTAGTCAAAGTGCTAATTATGCCCAACCCACAAGCAGAATGGGAGGAAATTTCTATTGTGAGAGCGATCGTAGATGATAGTGGAGTACCAAATGCAGTTTCTGGCATCATTTTTAGAAATCGACTCTACGACACAATTTTTGAAGTGGTGGTATTTACGATAGCTATTTTGGGCGTGAATTTTCTCCTCGCAAATGAAAAACCCACCGAAAAAGTTTATCAATTTAGCGATCAACCTTCAATTGTGCTAGCGCGTTTGGGAGCTACTATTACGGCGTTGGTGAGTATTGAGCTAGCAATTAGGGGACATCTAAGTCCAGGTGGTGGGTTTGCGGCAGGGGTTGCTGGAGGAACTGCTATTGGTTTGATTGCCATTACTTCATCATCTGAGTATATGGAGAAAATCTATAAAACATGGAATGCTGCTACTTGGGAAAAGGTTTCGGTTTTAATATTCATTGTATTGGCAGCTATAACTCTGATGGGATTGGAATTACCTAAAGGAGAGTTAGGTACTCTTGTTAGTGGGGGAATTTTGCCGATACTTAATATTTTAGTGGCAATAAAAGTAGCGTTAGGTTCCTGGGCAGTTATTTTATTGTTTATTCGTTATCGCGGGTTGTTGTGAGAGTAGGGAGATGGGGAGATGGGGAGATGGGGAGATGGGGAGATGGGGAGATGGCGGGATTGGATATTGTTGTTGTAGTGGGAAAAATATATGACTGAAAGTCGCGAAAATTTAATTAATAATCATGAAGATTTAGAGGTGTATCAAATTGCTTTTAATACTGCTATGAAAATTTTAGAAATTTCTAAAATTTTTCCCCAAGAAGAAACATATTCTTTAACTGACCAAATTAGGGGTTCCTCCCGTTCTGTATGTGCTAATTTAGCAGAAGCATGGAGGAGAAGACGTTATAAAGGTTTATTTTTATCTATTGGGATGAGAGCTTGAAAACCACGTCGCTTTAGTGCGTGGACGTTTAGCTCACGCGCGACTTTAGTCGCCTGTAAAAATATCTAATTTCCCCTTGACATTTTCTCCGCTAATTAGGGTTTTTATGATAGCATAAAGATCAAAAGGTAGGTCGAGCAAAAATGATAATTTACGAGTTCAAAGTCAAAGCTAAACCAGAGCAATACAAAGCAATAGATGAGGCCATTAAAACATCTCAATTCATCCAAAATAAGTGTTTAAGATATTGGATGGATAACAAAGGTGTCAGCAAATATGACCTAAATAAATATTGCAAAGTATTAGCTCAAGAATTTAGTTTTGCCTCGGAACTAAATTCAATGGCTCGACAATCGGCTGCGGAAAGAGCTTGGTCTGCAATATCTAGATTTTATGACAACTGCCAGAAAAAAATTAAAGGAAAAAAGGGTTATCCTAAATTTAAAAAACATTGTCGCTCTGTAGAATATAAAACTTCTGGCTGGAAACTGTCAGAGAATAGAAAAGCAATTACTTTCTCAGACAAGAAAAATATAGGTACTTTAAAATTGAAAGGTACTTACGATTTAAACTACTATCAACTCAACCAAAAATCATCCCTTCAGTTTTAAATGACCCGCTTGAAATTGTGGCTGCTTGATTATTGTTACTGTGTACCTCGTCAGCTAGGCTCTCAACATATTTGGGTGAGAGATCAGTTTCGATCTCAATGTTTACCCGTGCAAAGCGACTCATAACGAGATGAAGCTCGAACTCACTCGTTTCGCGCAACAGCTCAAGGAGCCGGATACCATAGATGACACGACTAGCACCAGAAATACCAACTATTAGCCTTTTCATACGTTTAACCTTTTGATACATTTCGCCTTTTCATACGTTTTGTCTGCACAAACTATGCTCTATCTCATATAACCAGGGATCGTAATTCTGGGCTGCTGATATAGAATCCGGTTGAACAGTCGTTATTGCGACGAGAGGAAGCAATCGCAGAAGTTTAGGAGATTGCTTCCTTCCACGCAGTGACCGTCGCAATGACTTAGGTATAGTAATTATCCGGATTTTATATGAGTCATCTCAACTGACATCCGGTTCCTTTATCCGAAGGACGATAATATCCCCGTCGCTTTTGCCGAGTGTATCTCGTAAGTTGACCGACGCAATAATTTCAATCTGATCTTTTGCATAACCCTCAACATCAGGTAATACAATTGCTGCGTCAACTATGCCGTCAACAACGACAGGAAAGCACCGGGCATTACAATCGTTTGGTCCTGAGTTGGGGTTGACAATTTTGATACCGGGCTGGCACCGTAGGCGGTTCCATCTACTTAGTGATGTTGGATCTTTGACGATGACATTAGCAGTCCCTGGAAAAGGGTCAATACTAACGGAATCTATGAACTGTGTACGCACCCAGTCCAAGCGAGTGAAATGAGACCCCCGACCAACACCACTGGCCAACTGACCGCGAATTTCTTGCATTGCCCCTGTGGCATCAACCCACTCTAGAAAGGTAACAGGCACTCCGTCAGGGTCTCGAAGTTGGAATAGCCTGGCACCCCAAGAAGTAGACTGTGGCTCAGGGGTATCAATGGCAAGTTGACGCTGAGTAGCCTCAATGTCATCGACCTCGATCACGATATGGAAGCTATCGCCTGGTTGGCCTAGAGATAGTGCTGATCGTTCCCGTTGATTATCAAGAATTTCGAGCCGCATACCACCCAAGTCAAAACGTATTCCACGGCCATTTGGACGGTCCCACTGTTCCACAACTGGGAAACCAAGCTGATCGCCATAGAAGGCCACAACAGTATCGAACTGCTCAGTAGCGATCGCAACATAACTCATTGTCCAGCCATAGAGGCAGCAACAGCCTCTACTCCTAAATTTGTTCGGACAAGAGGTCCTACCTCTTCAATCAAAAGGCGAAGGCTACGCTCCCAGGAGTCAATCTCATTGGTAGCATTGTAAGAGATAATCAGAAGATATCCGAAACCACCTGTTTTTTCCTGAAGTCTTTTGATGCGTTCTGCTACAGTGTCTGGCGAGCCCACTAGCCAAAGATTGTCGGCAAGATAATTAAGATCAATTGCCGCATCTGGCATATCTGGATCGGTTTTAAGGATGGGTCCGAGGCCAAGGCCAAGGTAAATTGGCAGCAAAAATTCGCGCCAGCAACGACCCATTGCACCATTGATAGCGAGTTCACGAGCTTCTGCATCAGTCGGTGCCACATACACATCGCGGATAATGCGCCAGTCATTGCGGTCGGGTTGCCGATTGACGTGCTTTGCCCCCTCCATAACCGCGTCCCAATGTTGAGCAGTTATCGATGCATCGGGATCGACACTCAGACTGACTGGTAAATATCCTTTCTCACCAGCCAGCTTGTGATTGGCAGAACCGGCAGTGAGGCCAGCGATGGCAATTGGTGGGTGTGGGGTTTGATAGGGGGCGAGGTGATAGCCAAGTTCTGGCAGCGTACTTTCGGCTTTGCCCATCGACCAGAACTCCCCTGTGAAATCGCTAGGACCTTCAGTCCAGAGTTTGGTCATCATTTCCAGAGATTCAAAGGTCATGCGGCGATTTTGCCCACCGCCAGACGGAACATTGAAAAGTGCCCGATCTGAAGGAAGAGCGCTAATGCCTACACCAAGCTGGTAGCGACCTGCAGCCATATGGTCAAGGTAGGAAACTCGGTGAGCAAGTTCAACTGGGTTGTGATAAGGCAGCAGATGGCCAAGAGGCCCGAGACGAATATTCTGTGTGCGCAATAGCCCTTGCGCAATTAGCAGATCTGGCGAAGGGCATGGCTCCCATTGAGCAGTAAAATGCTCTCCAATCCATGCTTCGTCAAAACCGATAGCGTCCAGGCGTTCGAGTTCAGCGAGGTCTGCATTTTGTCCTTCCCTGATTGTAACTTCCGGTGGGTGGGACGGCATCAAGAGACTACCAAATTTCATCTCAATTTACCTCACTAAAGATATGGAAGACAAGCATTAGAAATAACGGACATAAAATGGGGAGTGTACATGGTCTTACTCTTGAAGTAATACTCATATCAATAATGTTCTTTCAGGAAGAAAACTAAGGAATAAAGTTATGTTAAAATTTTTACTTCTAAGTACAGGAATCCTGATGGGAGCATCTGCTTCTGACTGAGAATTCAAATAACTCTTAAACTTAAATGTTAAGGTCTATCTCTATAGTCATATCTTTGTGTAGATACACCATCAAGCTATTTTTATCTTAAAAAATACATTTGAATGTATATACACTACTCTAGACCTAAGAAATTCCACTGTTTTTTCAGCAATTCTTAAGATTTTAGGTAGGTCTTTTGCTCTTTCTATTTCTTGGCTAGTAGTGGTTCGATAATCTCCTATTGTTTATCTGTTAAGCTGCTTGAATATGGCATTTTTTCATCCTAAGCAAGCGTTGGCGGAGCCTAGCGGCAGCTATATCGCTCATTAGTATAGTCTTTTCCTAAAAGATAACAAATGGGTTCTATAGGTAATTCAGTCATCTAAAGATGACTTAAGCTATTACCCAAGGATTGAAATCCTTGGCTTGAAACAGAAAGACGATCGGCCTCAATCACCCACCAGAATATAATTACCAATAATCTTTTTTAGTTCCAATGGAGTTTCCAGAGCGATGTTGCATCCGCAACGCTCCGCGAACGCTGCCCCCATATCTGGACGAACCACCCACAACCAAACCAACTTTTCCAAATAGTTTGGCGGTTCCTCATTCGGACACCACTCAATAGAGCCATCATTAACACCAATGATATTAGGACAAAAATCATTAGCTATAGCAACGCGATCGTCAAGTTGATGGAACTGCACCACATCTTCCCAAGCAACCTCATTAGGAATGGAATTTAAAACTGCTTCTACATCTAAAGTCAGCATGAAATTGTACCTCCGAAAGCTCTAACTACTCTGACACCAAAATCTTGTTGTTCTTCAAAAGATTGTTTGCCGATCCATTCTCTCACCTTCATCCTTTCTGAATCAGTTAGCTCTGGTTGAATCGAATTATAGAAATTGGTTATTTCTTGGTGAATAGATCCAGAACCATGTTCTAAGCAAACTAAATTCCCCGTATTATGAATTGCTTCCGCACCAAAAGTCTGTAAATTTTAAATAGTTTGTCCGACAAGATGATGCCAAGCTAGTTGATTGCCCGCCGTACCAATAACTCTTTTGAACTGACTAAACCTCCTAAAACCTTTTCCCGATCTTCTTTGGGGAATTACTGTCCTTGCTGCCAGTTACCTTGCCAGAAATCTTGCTATTTCTTGTCTAGTTTCATCTGTCACTTGTTTAAGTATAATTATAGCAATGAGCGCTGGCATCTTTACATGTTACATAGATATTTGCAATGTAATATAAAAGTAACTGTATGAGCTGTATTTTTCATAAATTAGGCGATCGCTAAACCTTAAAGTTTTAAGGATGTCTGTAATGGTATTGATAATTTACAGTTTATAGCTTGAAATTGTTTAC
>NZ_JAAHGU010000042.1:0-50507 GCF_010692685.1 Okeania sp. SIO2F5
TTGAGGCGTTAGCGGAGCTTTGCTGAGGCAATCGCTCTCCATTTTTAAGCGTTGGCGGAGCAAGTGCGGCAGCTATATCGCTCTAGATGACCATACTCTATATATAGTGTCTTTGCGTAAGTCCTGAGAATATAGATGCAACTTGAACGTCTAATTTGCTGCGAACTTCAACTAACGCTTTTTGCACAGCATCTTCAACACTGTAGCATTTCATTAGAGTCTGGCTCACCTCATTGAGGTTACGAAGCTGCTCGCGAAGATCTCCTAATTCCATAACTAATCGAATCAAATTAAGTACAATTATAACTGGTATATAAGTGGGGCTTGATTTTGCTACCCTCCCTATTTATTGATTAGATGGTTGAGATGACTCAGGAGCAGTAGGTAACTGAAATTGACTGGGGTTGACTGTCCTTGCTGGAGTGGGTTGTTGTTTGGACTCAGACTCAGAGGGAGTAACTGACTCTTCGGTACTATCAGTATTAGTATTGGTAGTAGTACCAGGACCTGTTTGAGGTGCCCCTGGTAAAGTTGCTAGAGCTACGCGATCGCCTCCTACTTCTCGCAATAAATCTAGAACTTGCACAACATCATTGTATCTTGCTTCTTTAGGAGCATACAATACAACGACTCCGCGAGGATTAACTTGATGATATCTCCGCACAAACTTTTCGAGTTCAACCGCATTCACAGCTTGTTGTTCAATAAAAGTTTTTCCCACCTCATTCACACTTACAAGTAACATATCTTGTGATTGAGGTTTACCCGTGCTAGCTTTTGGTAAGTCAACATTAATTGCCTGTTGACGAGTTAATTGTAAAGCGGCTAAAAGGAAGAAAGTTAGAATGCAGAATATTACATCAATTAGAGGTATTAACTCAATTCTAACTTCTTCAGTAGCAAATTCTTGATTAAGTTTCATTATTTTTTTGTTTGGAGAAAAGTCACTTCAGTTATCAGTTATAGCGCTGTGTGCAGGCAACAGGCAACAGGCAACAGGCAACAGGGGAAATAAAAAACTGTTTGCGCAAGCATTCCGTAGGAATAATATAAAACTTTTAGCTATTGGACAGTTCTTGTAATTTGTACATAAGCCAGCGCACATTGCTATATTAGTACCTCCTTTCAACAATTATTAATTATTAATTATTAATTATTAATTATTATCTGGCTCATCTGCAGTTCTATCAATATCCCTTTCTGCTGGAGAATCTGTTGGTTTTGTATCCTGTTCTAAAGAATCTGGAAAATTATGAGAATTCTGCGTCCATGTAGGAGGAAAATAAGTATTATTATCTGGTGAATTGTATTTATTTAAAGACGTCTGTTGCCAATATTGTCGATAGAGTAATTCTAATTCATTGCCAGATTTCCGAAAAACCTTCATCTGATTAAATAACAAACTTTGAAATAATCGATAAAATACTAGACTAACAATAGCTACTACCAAACCAGCAGCAGTACTAATTAAAGCTTCACCAATACCAACTGTCACTCCCGCAGTTGAAGAAGTGCCCAAGTCCCCAAGGCGAATCGAACCAAGAGAACCAATAAGACCCAAAACAGTACCTAGTAAGCCCAACATCGGAGCCAAAGCAATCACACCTTCCAGCAATTTATCTCCCTTACGCATTGAGGCCAACTCATCATCAGCACTAGCCTCTAGTGCCAATTTAAACACTTCAGGTTCTGGGTTTTGTAATCGCAGAGGAGCATAGAGAAAGCGACCAATAGGTTGTTTTAGAGTGCGTCTAGCCATTTCTGTCGCTATACTCCAGTCACGACGTGCGGCTTCTAATACTCGGCTAACAGTTTGTTTTTCCTTAATTAATAGATTTGTCCAGAACCATAGGCGGTCTATTATGGTACTGAGGGACAGAATTGATAAAACTAACAGAGGCCACATGGCAGGGCCTCCTTTCTGAATCAACTCTTCAAAGGTCACAGTATATTCGCTCCTGCAGTTTCAACTGATTACAATTATTTGTCTATTTACTTTATTTTTAAGTTCTAAGGAACTGTAATGCTATGGGAATCATAGATTGACAAAATTCAAATTAAATGATATCTCTTAATTAAGATAAAACTATTAAATTTCTGCATCATATTTTTTCATTTTTTCAGCATTAACCTTCAGCATAATTAATTTAAGCTATCAAGTGCAGGCTTACTTTAAGTACTATAATTGAAAATTTGTCCAAAATAGAAGTTGATGACAGGTTGTACAGTAGATATTTTACAGAAAGAAGTCAAAACTCACTCGTGCAAAAATTGAGATAAATTGATAATTTTTGTATTGTTAATGATAATTTCTGTATTGTAATTTGTTTGGTTCTTAGTTTGACAAGAATTATCCTAGATAGACTAGGCTTAAGACCTCTATGATTAATCTCATAGGTGTTACTTTGGAGCTTGCAAGTTGTTAATAGAGCTTCAAAGTCCCTGATGATAATAAATAGCTGCAAAATGTGGAAATTAGCACTAGTTAAAAATTATTCTGGAAATAGAGGTAAGTATGACAGAAAAGTTATATCAGTCAAACAAAAGTAAACCTTTAAACTTGCATTATTCGGTACAAAATTTTAGATTGTTATATTTTTGATAAAACATCATCAGAGTCATCCAAAATGTTTATTCCCTCCATCAGTCAGGCCATTAATTATAGTCCTTTTACTGCTACACCAGAAACTCCTGTAGAAGATGTAATTACTTCTATGAGTCTTACAGGTGCAAGTTGTGTGTTAATTGTAGAATCATCCTCTCCTTCTAATGTTGTCAGAACACCTCCACAAAGCGATCGCACTACATCTCAAGACTTAAGTAATGGTTCCAAATCTCAAGATACAAAGTTACAATCTTTAGGGCTAATCATAGGTATATTTACTGAGCAAGACTTAGTACAGCTAGCCTCTATTAGCGCTTCCCTAAGTGGATTTCCGATTGCTCAAATAATGATTAGATCCATAATAACAGCCCAACTATCGGAAATTCCAGATATCTTTGCTCTCTTAGCAATACTAGAAAAACATCAAATCACCCATTTACCAATCGTTAATGAGGCAGAAGAACTTATTGGCCTAGTGACTACCCGTAGTTTAATTTTCAATCAGCTTCAGATCAAAGACAACAGTTTAAGATTAATAGCCAACAGGCAAGGTGAACCATCTATTGATAAAAATGGTACTAAGGTCGCATCCCAAAAACAAGAATTAGAAGCTCAAAATAATGCAACAAAAACAACCTTTGACTCATCTTTAACTCTACCAGCTAACTTAATCCAAATTAATCAATTAGAACAAATCCCTGAATCTCAAATTATTCAAGCTGCATCTTCTTTATCAATTCGGCAAATTACCCAACTAATGTTTACCTATAATATTAGTTATATTCTGATTACTGAAAGCAAAGAAAATAAATCTCAAAATCAGAAATTGACTAAAATATTAGGGACAATTAGCAGTAGAGATATAGTACAACTACAAGCATTAAAAATAGATTTTAATCAAACTAAAGCTGAGACAGTTTGTAATACTTTACCAGTCCTAGTAGGTTCTCAGGCCAGTCTAGAAGTAGCTTTAGGTTTAATGAAAAAAAATTATTATCTATTGCCTCTAATTGTACAAACCCCCACAGGCAAAATAACTAATATTATTACTGCTACAAAAATAATTCAACAAATACTGTTACCTAAATCATTATATCAATCATTAATTCGCTTTCATAATTATATAAAAAAAACATCTATTCAACTGCAAAAAATCGATGAAAAATTTAAGCAGTCTGCTGTAGAACGGAAAAATTTAGAAAAAGTTTATCTCAAAACACAAGAAAGTACAGTTATAGCAATTGAAGGAAATCAAGATGGAGTTTGGGATTGGAATATCAAAACAAATGAAATATTTTACTCATCTCAGTGGAAAAAATTATTGGGTTACAGAGATGATGAAATTTCCCATAAAATAGATGAATGGTTAAATAGAATTCATCCAAAAGACATCGAAAAAGTTAGTGCAGCCGTTCAAGAACATTTAGCAAAAAAATCTCTTTTCTACCGAATAGAATATCGCATAAAACGCAAAAACAATAGCTTTATATGGGTTCTAGATAGAGGAAAAACATTATGGCAATCGGGAATCCCAGTGAGAATGGTGGGAAGTTTGATAGATATTACTCAGTTTAAAGAAACAGAAATAAAACTAAAATTTCAAGTAAAAAAGTACACCGAAATAGTTGATAATATTCAAGAGATAGCTTTTAAAACTGATGCTACAGGTAATTTAATCTTCTTAAATGAGACCTGGAAAAAAATTACAGGTTTTACTTGTGAAAATAGCTTAGGTAGAAATTATTTAGAGTTCATTCACCCAGAAGATAGAAAAAAATTAAATTCTTCAGCAGAGAATACCCCAAAAAATATAGAGTTGGTTGCTAGTAATAAAAAATTAGTTGCAGGTTGCTATCAATTGAAGTGGTTAACCAAAAATGGAAATTATTGTTCAGTAGAAATGAAGAGTACATTGATAGCTGATAACAAAGGCAATATTACTGGTATGGTAAGTACCCTCAGTGACATTTCTGCGAGGATAGCAACCCAAGAAAATTTGCAAGCTAATGAAAAAGCAATTAGAGAACTATATGAAGTTACTACTAACGCAGATAACTCTTTTGAAAGCAAAATAGTTGCATTATTAGATATGGGATGCCGTCGGTTTGGCATGGATATAGGACTATTAGGAAAAGTTTTAGGAGAACGTTATGAGGTCATTGCGGCTCACTTACCAGAAGATTTCCTATTTGGAATAGCGAAAGGAGACGCTTTTGCCCTCCAACAGACATTCGATCGGGAAGTATTGCGCTCCAATGAACCTCTAGCGATCAGATCTGCTAAAAATTCCCAGTGGCGACATCATCCAGCATATACTGTGCGTCGCGTAGAATCTTATCTTGGCACGAAAATTTTTGTATCAGGAAGAATTTATGGCACCCTCAGTTTTACCAGTCGTTTTGCGAAGAATCAATGGAACTCAACAGATATAGAAGTTTTAAAGTTAATGGCGACTTATATCGGTGGCGAATTGTTGCGACAAGATGCTATAGAAACCTTGCAGAAAAAATATCAGCACATTTTATTGCTCAAACAAATTACTCAAGAAATTCGCTCTAAGTTAGACACTCAAGAAATTTTTCAGACTACTGCTACTCAAATTGGGCGAGTATTTGGAGTCAACCGTTGTTCAATCCATAATTATCTTTCTCAACCTTATCCCCACCTCCCTTGTGTTGCTGAATATTTGGAAACTGGTTACGAATCAACTTTAGATTTAGATATTGTAGTTACTTACAATTCTCATACAGAAAAGTTATTATCAGAAGACAAAGCGATCGCTACTGCAGATATATTTTCAGACCTTTTATTAAAATCATCTGCACCGATGTATCGGAGGCTAAATGTTAGATCAATGTTGGCAGTTCGCACTTCTTATCAAGGACAACCAAATGGTATTATTAATTTACATCAATGTGATTATATGCGTCAGTGGACGCAGGATGAAATAGACTTATTAGAAAATGTCGCAGCTCAGGTAGGATTAACATTAGCTCAGGCGCACATATTAGAGTCAGAAGTTACTCATAAACAACAGTTAGAAGCTCAAAATCAAGCTCTAGAACAAGCTCGACAAGCAGCAGAAGTAGCAAACCGTGCCAAGAGTGAATTTCTCGCAATGATGAGTCATGAAATTCGTACTCCAATGAATGGTGTCATTGGGATGACAAGTTTGCTATTAGATATGGAATTAACGACAGAACAACGAGATTTTGTGGAAACTATTCGTACCAGTGGAGATGCGCTTTTAACTATTATTAATGATATTCTTGATTTTACTAAAATAGAATCTGGCAAATTGGAATTAGAACAAAGTTCTTTGGATATTAGAAACTGTGTTGAAGAGGCGTTAGAGTTATTAGCACCGAGGGCAGCACATAAAGATTTAGAGCTTGCTTGTTTAATTGATAGTTCTGTGCCAGCAATGATTGTAGGAGATGTAACAAGGCTGCGTCAAGTGTTGGTTAACTTGCTAGGAAATGCTGTTAAATTTACAGAAAAAGGAGAGGTGGTTGTTTCTTTAACGGCTAGAAAAGTTTGTCAAAATAATCAATTAGAAGATATGAATTACGAGGGAATATTTAATGATAAAGCTCCTAGTAAAACCACAGGTACTTATGACATCCAGTTTGCCGTGAAAGATACAGGTATTGGTATTCCCCCAGGCCACATGGACCGCTTATTCAAAGCTTTTTCTCAAGTAGACGCTTCTACAACTAGAGAATATGGTGGTACGGGTTTAGGATTAGTTATTAGTCAGCGTTTAAGTGAAATTATGGGCGGTAAAATGTGGGTGGTTTCTCAGTGGAAAGAAACAGATGAATTAAAAGAAAAAAATAGGCAAATTATTAAATCAAAAATTAATCATAATAACAGCAGAATTAATAACCGAGAAACTGGTCTGAATTTTGCCAACTCAAATACTGTTAAATCTCTAGTAAATATAGCAGGGTCTCCACCTCCTTACTTTGTTAAACCCGAAGCAGATCGTAAAGGTTCAACTTTTTATTTTACGATTCAAGCAGAAGCAATTACAGTTCCTTCTTCTGAAGAAATTGATACCTTCTTAAAAGGTAAAAAATTATTAGTTGTTGAAAGTCATCCTGTTAATCAAGAGGTAATAAAACAACAAGTTAATTCATGGGAAATGATACCTATAATTGCTGATTCTGGTACAAAAGCTTTGAACTGGTTGAAGCAGAGAAGAGATTTTGATATAGGGATTATTGCTATGAATCTTTCAGATATGGATGGACTGACATTAGCGAGAAAGATTCGGAAGTTGGAAACTCAACAAAATGTCGAGCAAAATTATTCGTTATCTTTGCCCTTATTAATGTTTACTTATCTCGGCAAGGCAGAAATTTTCCGAGAACTTCAAGAGGCAAAAGTTAATTTAGCTGGTTTTTTGAATAAACCAGTGAAACAGTCTCAATTTTATAATGTTTTATTGCAAGTATTTGGTACTACAGCAGATAAAATAGCTAATGCAAAAACTCCTAGTTTAGGTCTGAAATATTTTCAAAGGTTTAGCGAGAGAAGTAGCGCTCGCTCTCATCTCCGCATCTTGTTGGCAGAAGATAACGTAATTAATCAGAAAGTAGCAATACACTTGCTAGGAAGAATAGGTTATCGTGCAGATGTAGCTGCTAACGGAATAGAAGTTTTAGATGCTCTCAAGCGAGTACCCTACGATGTGGTATTAATGGATGTACAGATGCCAGAGATGGATGGAATAGAGACCACCAGTCGTATTCATCAAGATTATCCAGAAGAAAAACGTCCTTGGATCATTGCTATGACAGCTAATGCTATGCAGGGCGATCGTGATAAATGTCTCAATGCTGGTATGGATGATTATGTGACCAAACCAATTCGTCGTGATCAATTAGTGGAAGTTCTCAACAAATGCAAGCTGCCAATACGAAACGAGAAGTCAACGCCTAGAAATGATTCAGCATTGGTAAAAAGAGATCCTCCTAAGAAACCAGTTACTTATAAGCAGAAATTTATCAACGGTAAAGTCCAGTTGAACTCTCAGTTGGAGGAAAAAGCGTTAGTTAAGAGTATATTTCCCACTCCAACATCAAGCAGTAGTTTGCTTCCTACTAATGATGATGAAACGATACTTATTTCTGAAGCAGGTTTACAAGAATTGGCAGAACTTGACGAACATTTAATTGATTTAGAGAATGCACCAGAAACCGATGGAGTTATAGCTGAAGATTTAGATTTATTGGATAATATATTAGAAGCAGAATATGAAAAAAAATCAGCGATAAATCCCAAAACTTTAGCAGATTTCCGCAATCTTTATGATGATGAACCAGATACTCTAATTATTTTGATACAAGACTATCTTGTTGATGGTAATAAGCACATGGATATTATCAGGAAATCTATCAAAAAACATGATTATACTGCATTAAAAGGAGCTTCTCATACTCTGAAGTCTAGTAGTGCTTTACTAGGAGCAATTAATTTTTCTGAATTGTGTCAAGAGTTAGAGCACATGACTCGTGCTGTGGTTGAGTCTGGAGCAGATTTTAATTTAAAAAAAGCTCTTGAAATTCTTTCTCTAGTTGGAGCTGAATGGGAACGAGTTAAGGAAGAGTTGACCCAAGAAATACAGCAACATAGAGGAGTATAATACCAAGGGAGTGTGGGGAGGGTGGGGAGATGGGGAGTTGGGAGTTGGGAGTTGGGAGTTGGGAGTTGGGGGTTGGGAACAAGCAAAAAATTTACCCCGTCACCCGTCAATTGTACCACATTAATCACCAAATATACTGTATCCAATTTTTGTCAAAGGGAACAGGGAATATAGAATCTAAATGATTCTTAGCTTAGTTCAACAATTACTTCTCCTGATAGCGCTTTTCATATAGATAGACTACAGTTAGTATGGGCAACCCAAAAGCATTTTTCTACGACCTACGGACGTTGCATGCAATGCCTCTACATCCCTACTATCTACCCAAAAATTATTTTGTGGTCTACTTAGCGGGACTTTGATATTTTTTAGGCTGAAAATGGCTTCAAACTCAACCGTAGCAATGAAAACACGTTGCTCTAGCTAAAAATGGCTCAAATCTAGATATATCAAGAAATAGGCTTTTTTGACGTTAAAGCATTACACAGCAAGGGTTTAAAACTATTTTTAAGGCATTTTTTGCTAAAGTCCCGTTAGGAGTGATTTTTATTCGTTAAGGAAAGATTAATCTTTGATCGCTATCAACAGGATAAGTGGTTGTTTAATTTGCCAGAAATTAAAATCTTAGCAGCTAGAGGAAATGTAGTTGAATTAATGGCTGCCCAAATACAAAAACTTCCCCCTTCAACTCAGGAAATATTGCAATTAGCAGCTTGTATTAGCAACAAGTTTGATGTAAAAACTCTATCTATTGTATCTGAAAAATCTCTGCCGGAAACTGCCTTATGTTTATGGGGTGCTTGATCAGAAAGATTGATTTTGCCAGAGGACGAAACCTATAAATTTTATCAGGGAGAAAACGACGATCATTTCCGTGAAATAACTGATTTACAAACACCAATTTATCATTTTCTCCACGACCGGGTTTAACAAGTAGCTTATAGTCTCATTTCGCAACAAAAAAAACAAGAAACTCATCGAAAAATTGGGATGCTACTGTTAAACAATAGGGCGGATGAACAACTAGAAGAAAAAATATTTGAAATTGTCAATCAACTTAATTATGGTGTGCAATTAATTACAGAAATAGAAGTAAGGGAAGAGTTAGCAAATTTAAATTTAAAACGGGAATCAAGGCTAAAGTATCTACTGCTTATAAAACAGCAATATCTTATTTTAATACAGGGATAAATCTACTGACTGAAAATAGTTGGTCTACTCAATATCAACTAAAATTGGCATTATATGAAGAAGGGGCAGAAGCTAACTACTTGAATG
This sequence comes from Okeania sp. SIO2F5, assembly GCF_010692685.1. Taxonomy (NCBI): domain Bacteria; kingdom Bacillati; phylum Cyanobacteriota; class Cyanophyceae; order Oscillatoriales; family Microcoleaceae; genus Okeania; species Okeania sp. SIO2F5. Next base: position 9,534 of record NZ_JAAHGU010000042.1, read on the forward strand.
GTGATTTTGGGCAAATGGAGAAGTTGGTTGACATTGTATTAGAAAAAGCCGCACAACTCTTGGATAAAATCAAAGTTTATGAAATCAAGATAGAAGCTGGTATTACTCAGAGTAAATTGCAAGAAGCTAGTTGTTAAAAATTACGGTCAATTACCCAAAGTAAGATGCTATCCCGGCAAACTGAATCAGATATTTATTAATATTATTGGTAATGCTATTGATGCAGTACAACCAATGGGAAAAGAATTAAGCAATTCACCTCCCAAAATTACTATTACTACGGCAATAGAAGCAAAAAATCAAGTAATAATTAGGATAGCTGATAATGGCATAGGTATGAGTGAAGCAGTACAAAAACAAATATTTGACCCTTTTTATACCACAAAACCAGTGGGTCAAGGTACAGGGTTAGGTTTAGCAATTAGCTATCAAGTTATTGTTGAACATCATCAGGGAGAATTAGAATGTATTTCTGCTCTAGGAAAAGGCACAGAATTTCTGATAACAATTCCCCATTTTATTGAGTGGGGGAGTGGGTAGGGACGTTCCATGCAACGTTCGTACAGAGAAGTAAACATAAGAATAATTAACAATAACTGGCGTGCTAATTATCAAAAAATTTATTCAGTCTGTGTTAATTACTTAATAATTTAAGCGTCACTTCAGTATAGTATTAGAAAGAAAGAACTAAAATCAACAGTTTTTTTGAGATTTGTATTAAAAATTTCTGTTGTCTTTAATTTCTACTAAAAATTCATATTCAAATCCACGGAAATTAGAATCTAATTGTAAAGTATATACTCCACTGATAGGCATAGTATCTGTCCATTCATTTTCATTACCTTCAATATTAGGTTCCCTTGCCATAAGTTGGCCATCAGGACTAATAATTGCCGGAAATACATCCCCAAAATTTTTGATAGTCATGGTCTGACCCTGGATCATCCTAACCCGATAGTTATGACTACCAGTACCAATCATCTCCCCTCTAACAATAGCTGTGTTACTTTCTGGGGAAAAAGTAATAGTCTTATCTACCCTGGCACAAGTGCTACGAGTTCGGTTCTTGGCAACCCAACCTATAACTGGATTAGTAATTCGTAGCCAGCCAGATTTTTCATCTGCGACAGAAACAAAGGTATTATTGTTAAGTTGAGCAACTTTATTGCCTTCTCTAACTTCTGGACTGCTACGAACATTTAGAGGTGGTTCAGGGTCGTCTACTATGGCCATACGAATTTTACACCCCGATGTTGGTGGTGTAATCACAACTGGAGTTGAATTTTGACTAACTAAATCTGAGGAATTAGGAGTTGAATGTGAAGATTTTAGTTGATGTTTAGGAACCACTGAAACTAGGTTGCTATCCAATTTTTGTGTCTGTAAAGAATTAGTAGTAAATTGTGACAAATCAGACTGAATTGTGAAATAAGCAACAGAGGTAGCACTAGCAAGGCCAGTTATTCCTGTAACGATTAGTTTTCCCATGTTGAATGACATAATTTTTACCCCTTTATAAACTAGATTTTATGTTAACTTTCTTGGCTAATTTGCATTTTTATCACAGGTATCACTATCAGCTATTAAGACAGATATATGCTGTTAATATTTTAACGATAAAATAACTATAAACATAGAAAGGAACGAGTTGGTGTTTGACTTATGTTGATGATGAACCTGAGACAGAGAAAAAGCTTTTTCCACTGTTCCCTGTTCCCTATTCCCTATTCCCTGCTATATAGTTATTTTAAGATAACAGCTAACTAACTCATTTAACAATAGAAATATACGAAGGTGCAAAGAAATCGCGATAAACTATTAAATACAGTTAAAAGAGAAGTTCTGCAACTGCGATCGCAGTCTCTACACCATGCAGTGATAGTTAATCTTGTTCGTCAGCGACCACCCCAACAATTAAAACGTTCTTGGGATATAGAAGTAAAAGTAGGAAAGCGTCCTAGTTTTCAACTACCAGCAAAAATAAGTATTATTCAAGTTTTTGACCGAATGAAAGGAAAATTACTTATATTAGGAAATCCTGGGGGTGGAAAAACTACAACTTTACTAGAATTAGCTAGAAAGTTAGTAATTCGGGCGGAAAAAGAACCCAAAACATCTATTCCAGTATTATTAGACCTTTCGACATGGCAAGATAAAAATCAGGATATTTCAGATTGGTTAGTTAATCAAATTAAATTTAAGTACAAGATACCCAAAAAGGTTATTAGGAATTGGCTAGAAAATCAGCAATTGTCACTTCTCATAGATGGATTTGATCGAGTATCTCCAGAATTATCTAAAAATTGCTTAGAAGAAATTAATAAATTATCAGTATATTTGCAACCAAAGGATTTAGTTATTTGTAGTAGTTTTGCCACTTATAAAAATTGTCGGACTAAGTTTAAATTAAATGCTGCTGTATTATTACAGTCTTTAACAACAGGTCAGATTCAAGATTATTTATTAGCAGCTAGTAGTAGAGAACTTTGGTATTATCTTCAGGATGAACCAGAGTTATTAAACTTAGCTGAAATACCATTAATGTTGAGTATGATGACCTTAGCTTATGAGGAAATTTTAATTGCTGCTTGGAGAAGAATTACTTCTCAACAGGGAAGAGAAAAATATTTATTAAATGCTTATATTCGTCGTCAATTAGGGCGAGAGAATAACTATAATTGGTATTCTAAGAGTCAGGAACCACTGCCGGAACAGACAAGACGATGGTTGGCATGGCTAGCACAACGAATGGCCGCAGATAACAGCCAGGAATTTACAATAGAAAAACTACGGCCAGCTTGGTTAGATTCTAACGGCGAGTTACAGGCATATCAGTTAATTGTTAATTTGATTAGTGTGTTATTTTGGGGGTTTATTTTTGGGTTTATTTTTACCTTGGTTTTCGATTTATACCAAGGTTTAATTCTTGGTGCTATTGGAGGTGTAATTATTGGGATGTTCTTTGGTTTGCCCGGACTAAAAAATCTTGTGCTGCGGATTATTCTATTTTTTAATGGGCATATTCCCTGGAATTATCGTCGTTTTCTCAATTATGCTGCTAGTCGTTTATTATTGCAAAGAGTAGGCGATCGCTATCAATTTATTCATCATTTATTATTTAAACATTTCTCGGAAATATAGTAGGAATTCCGGCCTTAGTAAATACTTGTTCAGCAGTTAATTCTAATCCTTCAAATAAAGCATCTATAAGTAAAGTTTCTCCCATAATTGACCACAGTTAAGCGTAGATAAAGATAGATCGATTGAATGAATTTCATCATTCTATGCAACCTGATATAAAACTGGTATTATACCGTAAGCATTAAGATATTAGCAGTTAGCTAGCCTCCTCCGGAGGAACTACGTTAACAGCAATTATTAATAAATAATTACTTCTAAGGTTTTGTCCAGGACTTTAGAAATAACTTTATTTTCTTGCCTCCTTATTGCAGAGGTACTGATAACTGATAACTGATAACTGAAATGGGTGATTTATGTCTGACAAAAAACTATTTAATATTCCCCCAGAAGCACAACAAAAAATCGCTATTATTGGTGGGGGAACTATGGGAATTTCCCTTGCTTCTATTCTTTCTCAATTAGGAATTGCTGAAGTAACACTTCTAGAAGCTGAATCTACTCCCTTAAATCATTACAGTGCTTCCGTTAATAATACAGGGATTTTACATCACTTTGTTTATGGAGGACATTTTTCTACGTTAGAACTTTTGTTTAAACAAACTCTTTTGTTTAAAAAAGTTATGCCTGACTATGTTTTTGAAGATGAATATGTGAACTATTTAGTTCCTAATATTAAAGGAAATACAGCAATTGATCGAGAAGGTATAACTCTCAAAGATGTTAGTAAAAATTTGATGAAAATTTATAATAATCATATTAATAATTATCCATCAGATCAAATTTTCGGCTCTGTACAAGAACTGGTTCAGGAGATTGATATAGAAGAAATTTTATGGGGAACTGGAGACAAAAATTTCTTCAATGGGGCAGTTAAAGTTAAACAACCAGTTCTAAATATCGACAAATATTGTAATCATTTAATTCAACTGCTTAATCAATTAATAAAAGAGGAAAAAATTAATCTGAAAACTAATCATAAAGTGACTAATGTTGAACTCAGCAACCAAGGATTTGAACTGAATATTAACCATGAAAAAAGTTTGTACTTTAACACAGTTATTAATACAGGATATGCAGAAGGATTGAAAATTTCAATCCCCTCTTTTTCAGGAGAGAAAGAAGCAGGAAATATTGTTAAATTAAAAGCCTATGGGATATATAAAATTCCAGAAACCCTCAAGACTAAAATTCCTCAATTGATAGAAGGTTTCTCCAGTACATTACTAATTCGTGGGCAATACGCAGGAATCATCAAAACAGGTGGGGATAATTTGGCTATTTTTTATGGATTAGAATATAATCAAGCATAATTCTATGTTCCTCTCACTCAAACTCCAATCAATTTACCTAAAAACTGGATAAGTTGGATAAAGGGTGAAACTGACTATTTTGGTAATCGAAATGAAACTTCTATTCTCCAAGCTATTCAAAAAGGAGTATCTCAATGGATACCTTGGGTAGCAGAGTTAGAACCAATAGAATTGAAAAAAAATCTTCAAGTTTATCCCGCTCAAGAACCAGCAAATGAATTAGAAACTGCTAAAAGAGATCATAATCCTATTCGTTATCAGTATCAGCATCAAACTGGTGAACAATATATTCATATTCCTGGAGCCAAATTAACATCAGTTATTTATCATTCTTTTCTAATTCTTCATAAATTACTACAAACTTATATAAACAAACAGATTTTAACAGAGCAAGAGGTAAATAAACACCTAATAATAGACAATAATAGAACTATAATTATTTCTCCATAATTGGAATTTTTACTCGGGAATAAATTGTCACAATCTTCTCCATAAAAACGAGAAAAAATTATTAGGGAATTAAATGTATATTAAAATCAGGCGTTGCTGAAGAGCGTGTATGATATTAATCTTAATTCTTTAGGAATCAACCCACCCCTAACCCCTCCTGGGAGGGGAGGGGAAGGAGCGAGTCAGGAGGGAAGAAATAAGAACAAAGAGTAATAGAAGAGAAAGTTTTTTGTTCGCGCTCTTATCCGGACATGATATCATATCTCAAATAACCAACGCCTCAAATCATATAGTACAATTAGTACAATATTTATTATTTAAACATTTTTATGAAAAAAAGTAGGAATTCCGGCTTTGGTAAATACTTGTTCAGCAGTTAATTCTAATCCTTCAAATAGAGAATCTATCAATAGGGTATCTCCCATATAAGTTTGTGGCGGTGCATCTGGATAAAAAACTGTAATACTCCTAGCTTTACTATCAACAACCCACACCCTTAATACACCTGCATCTAAATAATCTTTAGCTTTAGCTGTGAGTTGACCAAATGTTTGTGATGGAAAGTCTGAAGCGACCGAATATCAATAATTAACCTTCTATCTCCTGTCATAGTTTAAGTTTTTTTAATAATGTTATAGTAACCTAAACAAATTATAAGAAAATTATGAAAGGGCAAAAAAATTACTACAACATCAAACTGACTCGGTTGCTACCAAAAATCCTGACAGTCAGTTTCATCTATCCGATCAAGCTTCAATTTTTCAAACAACAATTGTTGGTTATGGACGTTACGGAAAAAATTATATTGGAACTAAATATGCTAAAAATGAATATTTTTGGGAAATAGTATCTATTGTCGATCCAGTAATTACTTCCTCCTTATTTGCTGATAGTATTTTAGGTCAGAATCAACCACAAACTTATCTATTTCAGAGTTTTCGTCAATGGCATGATAACTATTTTAAATACTTAAATAATCAGCAAAAAGCAAGACAAGTAATTGAGATAGCTTTAAAGCCAGAATTAGTTTATGAACAACTAATGTTATATATCGAAGCTGGTGTAAAACACTTTATTTTACCTAAGCCAGTTGTAACAAACCTAGAATAAATGCTGCAACTCACAGAAATAATTCATAAACATCAAATAAAAGCAGCAGTTGCTTATCAGTGGTATTATTCAGACTTTCCTAAATTTATTAAACGATAAATCCCAAAATTTATCAAGGAACAAAAACAAAAGCTTTCCCTAACTTCAAGTAATCATTCGAGTATTCCTAATTTATATAAAGTAGAAATTGATTTTTCTAAAGAAAATGGTTTAGCATATACTACAGACCCACCATTACTTGAATTTCCCCATGCTTTACAATTACTCTCTTCAATAGGAATAATTGATTTTAATAATTATTTTTCACTCCCAGAAATTAGTGGTACAAATACATTTGTCAATGCTATTTATCAGGTAAAAAAATCTGAGCTGCTAGGTATTTTAGCCTTAACAGGAGATATTAATTGCAGTGAAGTAGTAGCCTACATTTAGCACTTCATAATGTAGCACAAAAAGATACATGAATCATCATCAGAATTTGAGCCAACAAATTAAACAAATTAATTCTATAGAACATAAAAAAATCAGTGGCACGAGTATTGTTAGTGAACCAGGGAGTTGTGTTGGCAGCAGAAAACACAGGAGCAACTACACTCCCGTTGATAGTATCAATCAATTTTCTCGTAAGGATTCAGGTATTGCGATCCCGTGCTATTGCGCATTACAGATAATATTTTTGACAACAAGAGGGTAAAAACTCTAAAGTCAAGCTCCGTTCTTCAGTGAGATTAACAACTTTTTGGGATTGATGTATTGTTAACAAATGAATCCCTTGAAAGCATTGAAATATCCATCTTAATGTGGGAGTATTTGTCAGCTTTCCTAACTGGTTTTTAACTCCGTTACTGGTTCTTTTTAAAGTATTTATCAACTCTATTTTGCCGAGATTATATACTAATAAACACAGTGACATAACAAAAAATATTGTTTCCACTCTTTAAGGTTTTTCCACACAAAAACTCTCGGTAAAAAATTGTGGGTATGCGCAGAAATCTGAAGCCCCTTTCACAACTCTGTTTTTATAGTTCCAAAATATTTCTGGGCTTTGAATTTCTGAAGATGACTCAATATTTGTTGCTAAAATAAATCGGCCAGCCACTAAATTTCTTCTTTATATCTCTGAGACTCTTGGTTTAATTTCGATTTTATCATGATAGACTATAGACTGTTGATTTAAAATTTTATCCCTAATTTATGTGGATTATACACTCCATAATTTTAGTTTTTTGTTGATATATTTTAAGTGATTTTGAGCTTGATTAACTGTATAAAATCCGGTTGTTTATATTTTTTTTATAACTTTAATGCCGTCTTTTTTTATTGTTCAATTTTTGACTATAACTTCTGAATGTTGCTTTTTTTCCGCCCTGCACTTTCAATAATTAACCATCTTTGATTGACTCCAGCATAAGTAAAAAGTCAGTTCCAGATATTATTCAAAATGCTTTCTTTACAACATTAGGTTGGTTTGGTGGTGCTTTAGGAACATTTTTTCAAGTAGAAAATGATTAAAAATTAACTCTCTTTTTCTCAATATTGGACAAAATTGTGATTAACAAAGGTATATTTGCTTTCGTTATATAAACATAGAGAGTTCGTTATTTTAACTTCCCATTCTTAATTTGTAAGCATTTCCTGCGGAATGCTGCGCAAACAGCTATTAGCTGAATGCTGAATGCTTACCCTAATTTTTCAGATACTCTAAAATACTATTTCCCACATATTCAGCTAACTTCACAGGAACAGCATTACCAATCATTTGTTCTAAATTTGTTTTACAACCCTCCCAGATAAAACCTTCAGGAAATGTCTGTAAATAGCTTCTCTCTATAGTTGTTAATGGTCGAATTTCTGAGGATAATTTTGCTGAATCTCCTGGATGATTTTGATAAGTTTGGGGAATAGGTCGATTCACTCCTCTGACCGTAGCACTTGGTTCATCAATACTAAATATTGCTCTTCTTTTATAACTTCTGGGATGACGATAATAATGTTGAATTTCTAATTTATCTCCAAAATAATCTTTAACTGTCATTGGTTTTTTTGCCAAAGAAGATTCTAAGTATGGTTCAATTTCTTTGTCTTTACCTCCATAAATTCCAATCAAAAAAAATCTCTTTCTCTTTTGAGGTACGCCACATAAACTTGCATCAATAATTTTTTCACTAATACCATATCCAGCAGCTTTAAAAATGTCTTTAGTAATGCGATATTTTGTATAATTAATAAATTGACTAACATTTTCCATCACAACAATTTGAGGCAAAATATTAGTCACTATTTGAGCAAAGGAAATAGTTAAATTTCCTCTACCTAAATCTTCATTACGCTTACCTGCACTAGAAAAGTCTTGACAAGGAGGACCGCCAATAATTAGGTCTGGTTTAACTTGAATAAAAGTTTGATAATTAAAGTCAGTTTTACTCAAATCATATTCATAAATTGGGTGATGAAAATTTTGGTGGTATACCTTAATTGCTGGTTCCCAGTTATCAAAAGCAGCAACTATATTAAAGCCTGCATTTTGAAAGCCTAACGACATACCACCACATCCGCAGAAAAGGTCAATTACGTTGATTTTGTGCATCTATATTCCAAATAGCAGTCATTTCAGTTATCAGTTATCAGTTATCAGTTGTCAGCTTTCAATATTGTATATAGCTTTTCTGAGTAACCCTGAGCTAAACTCTTATCTTTACTTAACTATTGCCTGTTGCCTAAAGCATAGAGTTTTATACCTCACACTTTTTGGGAATTGTTATATGGTGGTAATATTAGGAAAGCTCAGGATTTTTCTCGTCATGCCGATCCGAAAACTTTGACAGTTGATGATCATAATTTGAATAAATCTCAGGGAGAAATGAGCGATTTATTAGGAGCTGTTATTAAATGATTAAATTAGAACTAATAAGGAGGTAATATTATGACTATTATTCTTGATGATTTAGAACCAGAAATCCTGGAAAAATTACAGGATCAAGCTTTACATAACGGTAGGACTTTAACAGAGGAGATTCAAGTTATTCTAACGAAAGAATTAGCAAGTAAAACAATTAAAACTCCTGAAGAATTAGGATGGAGTAGAGGTTTCTTTGAAAGAACGGCTGGTTCTTGTGCAGATGACCCTATTGTAATTGATAATGGAGGCATTGATGAAAGTTTAGATGATAGTGTGCGAGAATGTTTCTGAAGGGTAATTTCAGTTATCAGTTATCAGTTATCAGTACCTCTGCAATAAGGAGGCAAGAAAATATGGTATTCTCTTTTTTTATCCCCTTAAAAGGGGAGGCTTTAGACCAGGATTTTTCGGTAAAAAATGGGTTTTTTATTAGACACTAATGTAATTGTTAGGTATTTGAATCGGCGTTCTACTCTAATCAGAGAACGGCTATAGCAAGTCGCTGTTAAGGACATGTTTGTTTATTCTGTCGTCAAAGCTGAGTTATTTTATGGTGCAAATAAAAGTAATAATCCTGCCAAAATATTATTAAGACAAAAGGAGTTTTTGTCAGAATTTATTTCACTTGATTTTGATGATAAATCAGCGGAAGTTTATGAAATAATTCGAGCATATTCAGAGAAAAAAGGGACACCAGTAGGCAGTAATGATTTACAAATTGCTGCAATAGCAATGGCAAATAATTTAACTTTAGTTACTCATAATACTAGGGAATTTGAACGAATTGACTGGCTAATTTATGAAGATTGGGAAGAGGAGAGAAAGTGAGGAGAATTTGGAGCTATATTAGCTTCATTATTTGGGTTTAAAAATTGTGTAACTCCCAATAGATAGTAGGAGCAAACAACTGTTCGCCCCTACTAATTTTTCCTATCTCTATCTAGAGATAATATTAGCCAATATTTACTTTCACAACTTTATTCTTTTCTGCCTCCGCTTTAGGTAAATGTAGATGCAAAATACCATCTTTATATTCAGCTTTGACTTGGTCATTTTGAACCCGAACTGGTAGAGAAATTATTCGCTGGAAAGCACCATAACGAAATTCAGAACGAGTCATACCTTTTTCTTCAGTTTTAACTTCCTGACGACGCTCTCCTTTAATTGCTACAGCTTCCGCAGTTACTTGTACATCTAAATCTTTAGCCTCTAAACAAGGAATTTCCAATTTTAACTCAATAGCATCATGGTTTTCTTCCATTTCTGCTGCTGGTGTAAATGCTATTCCTTTTTCTTCACCGTTTAAATAAGGAGCAAAATTGTCAAAGACACAATTCATTTCTTTCTGTAATGAATCAATTTCACGCCATGGGGAAAAACGTACAATAGCCATAGTTGTTGCCTCCTAAATAAATGTTTTATGTATTAATTGAATTCGTTGTTGTTGATAATTTTAGTAGAGTTTTGGTAATCAGTAAGTTCGGTTACTTAGAGAGATGCGAGCGCATTTTCCGTACTTCAGTTTTTCTGATATTTCGCATCTCTGTAGAGATAATATTAGCCAATATTTACCTTCACAACTTTATTCTTTTCAGCTTCCGCTTTAGGTAAATGTAGATGCAAAATACCATCTTTATATTCAGCTTTGACTTGGTCATTTTGAACCCGAACTGGTAGAGAAATTATTCGCTGGAAAGCACCATAACGAAATTCAGAACGAGTCATACCTTTTTCTTCAGTTTTAACTTCCTGACGACGCTCTCCTTTAATTGCTACAGCTTCCGCAGTTACTTGTACATCTAAATCTTTAGCCTCTAAACAAGGAATTTCCAATTTTAACTCAATAGCATCATGGTTTTCTTCCATTTCTGCTGCTGGTGTAAATGCTATTCCTTTTTCTTCACCGTTTAAATAAGGAGCAAAATTGTCAAAGACACAATTCATTTCTTTCTGTAATGAATCAATTTCACGCCATGGGGAAAAACGTACAATAGCCATAGTTGTTGCCTCCTAAATAAATGTTTTATGTATTAATTGAATTCGTTGTTGTTGATAATTTTAGTAGAGTTTTGGTAATCAGTAAGTTCGGTTAATAACAGAGATGCGATAGCATTTCCCGTACTTCAGTTTTTAAACTACCAAAACTTACCTTGAAAACTCAGTTGAAGTTGTTTTCATTCAACTTGTTTTTAATATAATTTAGGTAGACAAACAATGAAATTCGGTTCCTTCCTAAATTGCGATCGCAATTGCCGAACATCTATAATTTTTTGGAAAAAAATATCGTTATTAGTTTCTATAGAAGTCATTTGGTATCTTTGCGCGCGATACGTGTTTTTAGGTGTCAGAAGCAGAACTCAGAACCCAGAAGCTAGTGTCGCTACGCGGAAGTTAAAAGCGAGTGCTAATTGGCGAAGTTTCCTCAGAATGTAAGACGCACTCAAGAGAGTCAATCATTTTTGATTTGTAATTGTTTTAGGATTTTGTAATATCATGCCCGGATAATTAGTTATAAAAAAACTTTTTCCTTCAACTAAGTTCTTCCTCTTCCTTCTTCTCTCTTCCCTCCTGACTCGGTCGTTCCCCTCCACCGGAGGGGGAGGGGCGAGGGGTGGGTTGACTCCTGAGGACTCCGTAGTTATTTATTTATCACTGTTCAACCGGACATGATATAACTGGTCAGTTATTTCCGCCATCCTGCACTAGAGAAACAGAAGAAAAGGTAAAAATTTGCCTCCCCATCTCTCCATCTCCCCATCTCTCCATCTCCCCATCTCCCCATCTCCCCATCTCCCCATCCCCCTATCTCCTCATCTCCCTCTTTTCTAATGTCCTCTGGGATTTTGACAAAATGCATAAGTATCAAACATCGCCCCTACTAAACTAAAAGTGACAGCAATGACCAAACATCCTTGGGCGGGATGGCCACTACCAAAAGTCGCTAAGAATTGCCAAATTTGGGCAACACCAGATTGACCAATTGTCCGTAAACTGGGAAAATGACTAATTAAGGCAAAGCTCGTCCAGCTAACCCCAATTAACAGAATAGGAGTTACAAAGCTAAAGATACTTGTAAGTAACAAAGAACGTAGAAGATTAGGCAAAATATTCATATATGTAAAAATAAGTTCAGTCATAATGCCACTTAGTAGCAAGTCAGCTGATATAGCTAACTTACTTTCTAAGATAGAGAGCGATCGCTCAAAATCACTCAATCTGTCAGAAAACTTCAACGTTGGTTAAACAATCTTGTTGAAGATTGGTAAATTTCTCTCATTAGTTTTGTTTAGTCTTCTAATTTATTAATTTCTATTGAGTAAGATTACTTTTAAGTTAATTTTCGGGGTATGGGGACAACGGATGTTGGCTGCAGCATATTTAGCAGGCCAAGTATTTTTTCATGTCCTAAAGGGCAAAATTCATCGTCGTAACACTGTTGAGCAAATGGCGATAGTTGGTCCAGAATCCTTACTTATTGTCTTACTGACAGCTAGTTTTGTAGGTATGGTATTTACCATTCAGGTTGCCAGGGAACTTGTTTCCTTCGGTACAGCTAATATGGTTGGGGGTATGTTGGCTATAACTTTAACCAGGGAATTAGGCCCTGTATTGACAGCAGTTGTTGTCGCGGGGCGAGTAGGTTCGGCATTTGCAGCGGAAATAGGCACGATGAAGGTGACAGAACAAATTGATGCTCTGTATATGCTGAAAACCGATCCGGTAGATTATTTAGTTATTCCTAGAGTTATTGCTTGTGCTGTAATGATGCCAATCTTAACTTTGTTATGTTTAATAGCTGCCATATTAGGTGGACTTATAGTGGCAGTTAATATGTACGATATTTCCCAGAGTATATATATTAGTTCTGTCCATACTTTTCTAACTCTTTGGGATTTATGCAGTGGATTGCTTAAATCAATGGTATTTGGTGTTTTAGTTGCTGTAATTGGTACAAGTTGGGGTTTAACTACCACTGGTGGGGCAAAAGGAGTAGGCCAATCTACAACCACAGCAGTTGTGACAGCCTTAATATCTATTTTTATCTTTAATTTCTTTCTATCTTGGGCAATGTTTCAAGGAATTGGTGGGGCAATGAAGCAAAGTTTTTAATATTAGGGAATAGGGAGTAGGGAGTAGAGAGGTAGGAGACAGGAGACAACCCACCCCTAACCCCTCCCCTCCTGGGAGGGGAAGACAGGAGACAGGATAAATTGGAGTTTAGAGGAGGTAGGAGTAAGAATTATAAGAATGATTTTTCTGCCCAAGTCTTGCCAAAATACGCTCCTTTTTGAGCATAATAGAGCTAAAAACCAGGCACTTTTTTTCGAGGCCAAAAATGCTAAAGCCTTTATATGTCAATGCTTTTAGATTTAATCAGCAAGCCTTATCTAATCGACCAAAAGAAAATAAAGTTCAATATTTCAAGCCTCTGACTTTAACTAGAGGTACTGATAACTGATAACTAATAACTAATAACTGATAACTAAAATGACTACTATTTCTACATCCGAAACACAACAAACTACCGAACTTGCCCCTAGTTATAAAATACCTCTTGTGCTAATAATTAGTGCATTGCCTTTGGCCTTTTGGCAACTGTGGGTAAGTCTAGCGATCGCTCTATTTGGTATATTTCTATTATTTCAAACAGCAACTATCCGTCTCAAATTTACTGATACAACCCTAGAAGTATATCGTTCAGAAAAACTAATACGAAACTTTCCTTATCAAGATTGGCTAAACTGGGAAATATTCTGGTCTCCCGTGCCAATTTTGTTCTATTTTAGGGAAGTTAAAAGCATTCACTTTCTACCAATTATTTTTGACCCTAAAACACTAAAAAATTGCCTAGAAAAACACTTACCCTCAAATCAGAATTCAATAGAAGCTTAGTAAATTTCTATCTAAGCATTCAGCTATTAGCTGTCAGCTCTCAGCTCTGATGAGGGGATTTTAATATATAGACTTTAAAGCCAGCTTTTGTAGTAAGATTTAATTCTGACTCAATTAGTAAAGCTTTTATCTAAGACTAAAAACAATAGCTGATAGCTGATAGCTGACCGCTGAATGCTGACATTAATGAATCGTTGCCTTTGAGCTAATATCTACAAAAGCTTAAAGTAGAAAATAAAAACTATTCAGTTTAAAACCCTGAATGAAAATAGCATAAAGTCTTGATAATTTTTTTCCATTATGTACCCAGACGAAACACAATCAGAAGAACAAAAAGACCAATCAACAACAACTTCAGATAATATAAATGAAATAGTTCCTTCACCTTGGGATTTAGATGAAGAGGTTGAGACTCAAGTTATTCCTACAGATAAACAAAGTGTCAGGACTTACAAGTCTACCACGACTCAACCAATAGATGCAGAGTATGTTCCATTAGTTGAAGAAAATTCTACAGATACTCCTAATATCAAGGAAAAATCTACAACTCCCCCAGTTACAGAAATAGATGCAGAGTATGTTCCATTTGTAGAAGAGAATTCTACAGATACTCCTAATATCAAAGAAGAATCTACAACTCCCCCATTTGTAAAAGAGAATTTTACAGATATTCCTAATATCAAAGAAGAACCTACCACTCCCCCAGTTGCAGAAATTGAAACAGAATTAACACCACTAGTTAATGGCCTTCAACAGCAAGAAGAAAATTTGAAGGAGGAAATAGCTGTCCTACAACAAACCAAGGCCAAATTACAGCAAGAAGTAATGGCGCAAACTGAGGCCATAGGGCGTCTGTTACCTGAAGCTTTGAATCAGTTAGAGTCCCGTAGACAAGTATTGCAAGTAGAAGTCGAAAAACTAGAACGTCGCAAAGAACGTATTCAGAAAGAGATGCGAACTACTTTTGCAGGTGCTTCTCAGGATTTGGCAATTAGAATTCAGGGATTTAAAGATTATTTAGTAGGAAGTTTACAAGATTTAGCTCTTGCTGCCGAACAGTTAGAATTAACTCCACAGATACAGGAACCTCCAACTCCTTCTGTTATGGAAAATTCTCCTCGGTCTGTCAGAAATGCTGAAAATCCCCAATTTGCGGAAATGGGTTTTGAGGATCAAGCTAGACAAATTCGCCAAATTCTTGATGAATATCGGAAGATGCCAGATTATTATGGCCCGCCCTGGAAATTACGGCGTACATTTGAACCTATTCATGCAGAAAGAGTTTCTAGCTGGTTTTTTTCTCAGGGTGGTCGTGGTGCCCTGCGAACTATGGGCAGTCGCTTGCAAAATATTTTGGTTGCTTCGACAATTGTTTCTGTATTAAGAGATTTGTACGATACACGAGTACGCGCTCTGATACTTGCTAACTCCCCGGAACGTTTAGGAGAATGGCGACGGGGTTTACAAGATTGTTTAGGCATTGACCGCCGTGATTTTAGTCCAGATAGAGGTGTGGCTCTATTTGAAGATCCAGAGATATTGGCCCAAAAAGCAGAGCGGTTAGTGAAACAGGGAAAATTACCGATAATTGTGATTGATGATACGGAAGATAAAATTAGTCTCTCAATGTTACAGTTTCCTCTATGGTTAGCCTTTGCTCCTGAACCTGGAACTCAAAACTCAATAGATAGATTTTGATCAGACTAAAAATGGAAGAAGGAAGAAGGAAGAAGGAAGAAAAAATGGATGGGCACTCAAACCCCAACTAATTGTAAACACCCTCTAGACGGTGGGGTATTAAACCCAAAATAAAAAGATAGAAAATTAATGGCTAGATTGATGACTATATAGTAGTCGAAGGAAAGGGCACAGACATATCAAAAGCTTAAAACTCAGACAATGCAAGATTTTTCCTTCTCTCCTAGATAACTAATCGCCTTCTTCCTTCTGCTACATGTCAAAGAAGTATAAATATTTCTGGATTGGAGCAAGCGAAAAGCTAATTCTGAGGGATTCTGGATATAGAAGCAATAATTAGTTATGCTAAATTTGTCCCTCCTATTGATGCTTTTTAAAAGGAATAATTTAATGATTAGCTGGTTATTCTTAAATGGGGTAATATTAATTATTGCCTATTTATTGGGTGCTACTCCTAGTGGTTATTGGATAGGTTCGTGGTTCTACGGAATCGATATTCGCGAACAAGGTTCGGGTTCTACAGGTGCGACGAATGTATTAAGATCCATTGGAAAATGGCCTGCTTTGGTTGTGTTAATTATTGATATTTTAAAAGGGGTATTAGCGATCGCTCTAGTCCGCTATATTTACTCTCTTTTGTTTGTGCAAAACTTAACTATTGCTGCTGGAATACCTGATGTTTATATAGTAAAAGAATGGATGGTAATCTTAGCAGGACTAATAGCTATATTCGGCCATACTAAGTCTATTTGGATTGGTTTTAAGGGAGGCAAATCAGTTGCTTCTAGTCTGGGTATTTTGTTAGCAATGTCTTGGGTTGTCGGTTTAGGAACACTTTCTGTATTTGCTGTATTTTTAGCTATTAGTCGTATTGTTTCTCTGAGTTCTATAATTGCGGCTATTTCTGTTTCTGGATTAATGTTTTTCACAGGTCAGCCAATACCTTATGAAATATTTGCTATTACTGGTGGTATGTATGTAATTTGGCGCCACCGCAGCAATATTGAACGACTTTTAGCTGGTAAGGAACCTAGAATTGGGCAAAAGTTGTCAACGGAATCTTAGTTGAAGAAGGCAGAAGGCAGAAGGCAGAAGGCAGAAGGCAGAGGGGAAAATTGCTTATTGATAGTCTTCGACACCCCACTTAGTGTCTACAAACCCCAAAAAAATTTAAGCATTCCCGTTAACGGTGGGGTATTAAACCTGCAAAAGAAAAGATCAAAAGCTTAAAACTCAGACAACGCAAAGATTCTTTCTTATGTTGTAGATAACTAATCTCCTAGATAACTAAAACTTTCTTCCTTCTTCCTTCTGAATTAATTGTTGAAATTCTAATTTTTCAATTTTCCCCAGATAGCTAACCCCCCACCTCTACCTCTAGCAGCAATAAATTTTTCTTGAATCAAAAAGTAAGCAAAAAAAGCTTGCTTTCCCACACTTTCAGTCGCAAACTTATCTTCACTTTCTTGACCTCCTCGAATATATCCAGAATAGAGTTTTACTCCTAATAACTTGACTGTAATTTTTGTAAAATCAAACGCCAAAATATTTTTTTTATCTATAAATTTTGTCGGACCAGAAAGAGATAGTTTTAAACCAGCAAATTCCACGGTATTTTCTACTCTACCTATTTCTAATTGCTCAGGTGTTTCAGAAGTATTGAGAGGAGAAAAATAGGAGAGCGTAATTTTTACCCAATTCGGAATATAACGTCCAGCTCCCAGAACAGTACCCGCTCGTTTTCTAGTTTTTTTCGTACCAGTAATAAAACATAATTGCCAATTGCCTGATAATTGTTCAATATTGTACTTTTTGTCTTGTTTTTTTGACTGTTTTTCAATTTGAATAAGTGCAGAAACCACAGAATCTGGAGAGGGTTTATTCGGAGAATTTTTGATAACTGAATTAGCTGCTGTTTCTATTGTTAGTAAATCTTCCATAATATTCTTAAATAATGCTTGAAATTTTAGATATTATACATATTTGAGAAACAAATCTTACAAAACCATTTTTTGAGGAAAAAAATAAGTAGAAGTAGTAGACTGTTTCATCTAATTAATTATAGGATTTTATGTATTCGGTTGGTGTTATACCTGTTTTCTTTTTGAATAATCGTGAGAAATATTGAGGATATTCAAAGCCGAGAGCGTAAGCTACTGTTGCTACTGTTGCATTAGAATCTAACAATAAATCTTTTGCTTTATCAAGCAAATGTAAATGAAGATTTTCTATAGCTGTTTTGCCTGTTTCTACCTTTAGAGCATCGCTTAAGTAACGAGGAGTCATGTTCAGTTTATTTGCAATTTCTTCAATTGTTGGAATTGCTTTTCCATAAATCTGATCTTCATTCATATAACGCTCAACTTCATCAATGAATTTATCAAGTAAATTAGAGTTATTTTCTTTACGATGCAAAAACTGACGGTGATAGAAACGATTGGCATATTTTAACAACGTGTCTAGCTGTGAGAGAATAAGCTCTTTACTGAATTCGTCTTGGTTGCTGTGATATTCATATTCTATCTGATCAATCAACCCTGAAATCATCTGTTCCTCTTTTTGCGACAAATGTAGGGCTTCGTTTACTGCGTAGCTGAAATAGTTATATTTCTTGATTTCGTCCTTGATCGAATACCCACGGATAAAATCCTCATGGAAAACAATTGTGCGGCCTGTTGATTTTACATTTAGCCCCACAACCTTCACTTCCTGCTTCGGAGCCATGAAAATCATTGTGCCGTTTTTACAGTCATATTTTGTGCGACCGTAAAAGATTTCGCCGGATGTAATATGCTTGAGTGATACCGAATAAAAATCACCGCTTAGTGTAATATCCCGATCGGCACATTTTGTATCATTTGTCTTGTTGGACGACATACCTACCACAGAAAACAAAGGATGCTCCGGATCTGGAAGTCCTAAAAAGCTGTGGTACTTCGTCAAATTACTGAAATGTATCTTTTTTGTATTCATATTAAATCACCTTATCTTTTTTGAAGTAGATTGCCTAGAGGAGGCATGGGCGATCCACTTCATTTAGCCACATTAGGCCACCACTGGGACTTGCTTGTAGTTAGGCTTTGACTTGTGCGCCACCATGCTTTTTGAAGAACCTGTCTATGGCGTCAATGGCTCCAGAAACAAATTCGTCTCTGTCGTACAGGTCAACATGGGATGCGCCTTCGATTTCAACAAACTCTTTCGGGTCAGATGCTTTATCGAAGAAAGTTTTTGTTAGTGGTCCTGTCATGAGAACACCACTAGCAGGCTCCATCGCCTTTTCACCAATGATGCCAATGTATGGCGTGTAGAGGTAAGGTGCGTAACTTGTCGCATCGGCCAGCATTGGAGCTTCAAGCATGAAGGATGGCGACAGGTGCGAGTAGTTGGGGTAAGTTTCCGCACCAGCACGTTTGGTCATGTAATAATCATAACCTTCACTTGGTGTTGCTCCATTCTTTATCGCTTCCGCTTCTGCTCCCATGCCAAGCGCATCAACATATTCGACTACGCCTGTTTCATAGGCTTTTTGACGCCCTGCATTCTGTGTAGCGATTAAGGCCGTAACAGTCTCACGATCCATCGCTTCAAAGTAGCTAGCCTTATTGCCCATCATGCCGGACACAGAGGCAATCGCTTTCAAGCGTTTATCTGTCGTGGCAGTCAAAGCCATGTAACCGCCTGACGCACAAACGCCGATGCCAAAGAGGTTGTCACGGTCAACGAAGGGAAGTGTACCCATGAAGCTAACCGCATCGCGGATGCTTTCAATCTTCACAAATGCATTTTCGTTGTTACGAATTTCCCCTTCGCTGTCGCCATAACCGATATGATCAAAAACGATAGTTACATAACCGCGTTTGGCAAGCTCAGGACTGTAAACGGCTCCGGTTTGCTCTTTCACTTGGTTAAAGGGTGGCGAAAAGACAATAGCGGGATAGCTACCATTTGGATCAAAACCTTCTGGTGTGTAGAGGTGAGCTGAAAGGTTTAGTCCTTGAGATTTAAAGGTAATATCATTTTTTCCAGATTTTAAATTTTGTAATTTCATCATGGTGTCCTGTTCAATTAGGTTTGAAGTTTGCTTACATTTACTATGTTATTGAGTTATTTGAGATGAGTAAATAAACAAAACTGCGGAATTTGGATACATTTTTGCAACTTATGTTTTAAATGAACAGGACTTAGGCACTGATCTGACAATAGATGTAGGGTCTTGCTCAGTTACGCTACTGCTAACACACCCTACTGGACTTCCTATTCCCTATTGCCTATTGCCTATTCCCTAGCGCTACGCGCTATACTACTTTTTCCGAATAAAATGCGCCCAAACACCTCCATTAGGACCCGCAACTCGATCCATGTAATCATAAGGATAAGTTAAACGAGTACCTTCAGTATCAGAATAACCAGTTAAAGCATTCCCCCAAGGATCGTTAACAATATAACCCTTGTAGTTATATCCGATCGCTGTCAAAATATGACCGCTAGCAGTAAAGTCTCCTGCCACAACTACTGGACGACGGTTATTCAACTCATTTTTTACCTCAGACCACTCACGGGTAGTACTAAAACTTGTCTCAAAATCATAAGCACGAATTAAAGCTGATAATACACTGTGGTCTGTTTCTGAACCCTGACCATAATTATTAAAACACCATTCCAATAACTCATCTTCTAACTGCCCACCCCAATAAGGCCGTACTCCATAATAAGCAAATATCATGGCGATCGATGTCACATTACAAGTAGACCAATAAAACCGAGGGTTATCACGTTGAGAGAAATAGGGTACATTCAGTTCTATTTTATTTCTAATGGGATTAAAAGATTTATTCCCACGTTTAAACAAAAAGTAACTAGGAAACACATAACCAGTATTACCAAATTCACCCTTTTGTTCAGTCAAAGCAACTTTGAGATGATTTCCCTCTACAGCATAACTATTCACCCCGTATACCCGACCAATAGGTAACGTTACCCTTTCTGAGCGACCTAACAAAAATGAAAACAAAGGTCGCTTTTTAATCACGGTAGTTTCTCGAACCGTCATCGTAATAGCATTAGGATCGTAGAGTATTTCCTCTTCTTGTTTCTTGATTCTAACGTGCTGCCAATATATATATCCTACTTTACCAAAACCAGGAATAGATTCCAGCAGAGTTACGCGAAAATGTCCTTTAGTGGAAGCGTAACCAGTAATTGCCAAAGTCTGACCTAGAGATAATTCTGCTTTTTGATTATCATCAAGTTGAGATGAATCTTCTGGACTACCCTTAATAAAAGTTTTTTGAACTACTAATATTTTAGCGCTGATATAAGTATCTGGAACATCGGTAAAATCAAATAGTAGAAGTTTAGAACCTTTTGTCATTTCAACATAGGGTTCATAAAAATAGCCAAAATTTCCTATCGGTGATATCCCATTACTCAATACTACTTTTAAATGCCCATCAACTAACCCATATTTTTCAACAGTAAAAATTTCTCCTGCGTCAACCCTAACTTTTTGTTGATCGTTAAGCTTAGAACTATCTATAGGATATAATTTAAAAAAAGTATCCTTGACAAGTTTCAACTTAACATCTTTTCCCGCAGATATTGGTTCTGAACTTACATAAATATTAATTACTTTACTATCAACAACATTTCCCTTGCTATCAAGATTTTGTAAGCGTAACCACCGTGTTCCCGCTGTATTAAATCCTCTACTTAATTTGACTTCCCATAAACCAGACTCTGAGTCAAGATTCACTGGCAATGGATATTTATCTTCCGCAGTCACTGTTACAGTTTTTCCTTGACTAGGATCATAAGTACCCCGGAGAGTTGTGCTTTGATTCACCAAAACTTCTGTAGGACCTAAAAATTTGAGTGTGGCAGCAGTAGCAAAAGCTTGACTAGCTTCAGTTAATTGCACAAAATCTGGATAAACGTACCCCTCGTTACCAAAGTCGGGTAGGTTTTCTGTGAGTAATATTCTGGTATGGTTATTTTGGTATGTGTAGTTGGAGACACCATAAACCATTCCTTTTTGCAGAATTAATTTTTCATCTGGTTTTAAATATGCTTCGTTTGTTGGTTGCTTTTTGATGACGGTATTGTTGAGGGTTTTCAGAGCGATCGCTGTTTGATTATATTTTACTGTTTCCCCTTGTCTGATAATTTCCACTTTTTGTGGATCGATATATCCTGTATCGCCAAAACCTGGGATAGCTTTAGTTAAAGATACTCGAAAATGATCTTCCACACTTGCATAACCTTGGATAACATAAGTTTCTCCAGAAAAAAGTTCTATTTGTTCATTGGATGCTAGTTGGGAATAAGGTTCCGGTTTAAGTTTAATTTGAGTTCTTTCTTTGACCCATAGTAAGGCTTTATCTGGGGGTGCTTCAGGTAAATTAGCACGATTGAAGTAGAGAATTTTTGCCCATTTAGATAAGTGTACTTGTTGAGAATTAAAATAGCCAAATTTGCCAATGAGTGGAATAGGTGTTGCAAGTTCAACTTGTAGATAGTTATCTACTAACTGATAATTTAGCAGTCGATAAGTTTGACCTGCTGATAGATTTGCTTTTTCTTGAGCAGTTAAATTATCTAGATATTCTAATCTTTCTTGAAAGACAGTATTCGTGAGGGTAATTAATGTTAATGATGGGTAAATATTCGGTTCAGTATTAACAGTAATATTAATTGTTTGTTCAATAACTAAAATATTATTTATATCCGTTCCTTTCAGTCGTAACCAACGATTTCCTGAAGTATTAAACCCTGATTCTAAAATTATGTGCCATCATCCTGTAGCTAGATTTTTAGTAACATTCAAAGTATTTATCTTCTGCTAATAGAGCAATACTATGGATTTGTTCGGGATTAAATTTACTTGTAATAATAGTAGGTTGATTAACTAGAAATTCGGTCGGACCAAGATAGGAAAGGGTATCTTTACTCATAATTTCTATTTATTCTAAAACTAAAATTTACTACAACAAATAAACCTGTAGATAATTCTACAGGTGATGAGTAAAAAAATATTTTTCGGAAAATTTATTAGATACTGAAAATTAGTAGAAATCTCCAGAAAAGAGGGAGTAGGGAGTAGGGAACCCACCCCTAACCCCTCCCAGGAGGGGAAGAATTGATAGTTTCTGTGCGATAATCAATTTTATTTTTTATTATCGGAGATGTCTAGTACAAACTATAGCAAAGAATGGGTTGCTGAGGACATAGACTGATCATAAACCGTAAGACAGGGAAATGTTTTTCCCACTGTTCCCTATTCCCTATTCCCTATTCTCTATTCCCTATTCCCTATTCCCTGGCTATAATTATTTTGCACCGATAACTTCTAAAATATCTTGAGCGTGACTACCAGTTTTCACATTCTCATCGACGTGAGAAATGTTCCCTGTGGAGTCAATAATATAGGTGACACGCTTAGGATATCCACCACCTTCAACATCATAAGCTTTTGTGATAGCGCCATCAACATCTGCCAATAGTTGGAAAGGCAAACCATATTTCTCAGTGAAAGCTTTGTGGGAAGCTTCATCATCCATGCTTACACCAAGAACAACCATATCTTTACCTTGGTATTCAGCATAGTTATCTCGGAAGCTTTGAGCTTCTTTAGTGCAACCTGGAGTATCATCTTTGGGATAAAAATATAGGACAACTGTTTTGCCAGCAAAATCAGATAAGGAAACGGTGCTGCCGTTGGTATCTTTTACAGTGAATTCTGGTGCTTTAGTGCCAACAGATAATGGCATAGATTTTGTTTTCTCCTTAATAGGTTTACAGTATGGCCTTGTTTTCTTTCTGTTATTTTAAGATATTTTGTGCTTTGAAAAACTTTTTATACCAAATCCGCTTATCAAAAATATTTTATATAATCTAAGATTAAACCTCTTCCTTATTTTCCCCACACCCTATCTCCGCATTTTTACAATTGTGAGGCTCTATAAACCGGATTTAGCATTACTTACCCTATAAATTGTTTTCTAAACTACTTAGTAAAAAAAAATCAAGTATTATTTGTATAGCTTATTTTAATGTAATATTATTTGTATTATGAACAAGATAAAAAAACTTACTTATATGGTATAATTAATAAAAAAAAATAATAACAATGGCCTCTATAAAATCTGCAAACTTAATATCACTCCAATACCCTACTAATACTGAAAAAAGGGCGGAAATAGCGCTTAGTTGTAGTCCGTTTAACATCAGCTTATTTGTAACAATGTCGGATAGAAGTGTGGAATTAAAATCAATAGCATCAGAGATAGGCTTCAAAAATGCCTATACTCGTTCGCTTATATCAGAATTAGCTGCTGAAAATTATCTAATGTGGCTCATTCAGGTGGGTGTATTAAGGAGAGAAGTTGATGGACAGGGTATTACAGATGGTTTTCGCCTCACACCTCTGGGCCATAAGTTAGTTAAAAAATATTCTCCAAAGGGAAGTTGGTCTCAACCCTCTGTGAGCGATCGCTTCTATAATTTAATTAATCGTTGGTTTCGACTTCCTATTTAGATGGGCCAAAAATATTCAAGTTTTGAAGAATTCGATCGTAATTTTTTAGTCAAACCTCAACTTTATAGTTATAGATTCTGAAATTAAGTGAATATAGATTATTAACTTCAAAAAAAAGCGCTAATAGCTCAAAATGCTTTTCTTTTGCTCTTACAATATGTTTAATATCAGTGAGGTTCTATGGTATGCAAGATGCCCGCACTTTATAGTTAATATTTGTACCTCATATACCACCAAATATTCTCTCAATTTCTTATCTACCTTATTCGAAAGCTTATATACTTTATCAGCTTGTAAAGTAAAAAAAATACGGCGTTGGTGATGCGTGGCTATGATTGTGCTTTAATAGCAATTGTCTAACTATTAACTGAAAAGCATTTTATATTTCGCTAAATTTAGGTTTCATAGCTTGACTCACCAACGCCAAAAATACAAGTATTTTACCAAATTCATAAGAAGTTCCATAGAAAAAATTTTAATCAGAGTTGACTGTAGCTCAAGAAAGACTTGTTCATAAATTTCATAATTCTGTGCAGCCTCACATAAAATTGGTATAGTAAAAGATTACACAAAGCTAGCTATATATATTTTAGATTGCAGATAGAAAAATCTTAATTATAATTCCTTTATTACAAACAGCTATGAAAGCAATTATGGTAGTGGGAACTACCTCCCATGCGGGGAAATCTCTGATCACTGCAGCTATCTGTAGAATTTTATCACGTCGTGGATGGAGAGTATCCCCCTTCAAAGGACAAAATATGGCTTTGAACTCTTATGTCACATCTAGTGGTGGAGAGATAGGTTATGCTCAGGCAGTACAAGCTTGGGCCGCAGGAGTTACACCTGCAGTAGAAATGAATCCTATTTTGTTGAAACCTCAAGGAAATATGACTTCTCAAGTTATCCTCAAAGGAAAAGTATTAGATACAGTAGGAGCCATAGATTATTATCAGAAATATTTTAATATTGGTTGGCAGGCTATTAAAGAATGTTTACAACTTTTATCTCAGGAATTCGACATTATAGTCTGTGAAGGAGCAGGTAGTCCAGCAGAAATTAATTTAAAGCACCGAGATTTAACTAATATGCGAGTAGCCAAGTACTTGAATGCGACTACAATTTTAGTAGTTGATATAGATCGAGGTGGTGCTTTTGCTCATATTATTGGTACTCTAGAACTGCTAGATCCAGAAGAAAGAAGTTTAATTAAAGGGATTGTAATTAATAAATTTAGAGGACAGCGATCGCTTTTAGATTCAGGTATTGAATGGTTAGAAAAAAGAACTAATATTCCTGTAATTGGCGTAATTCCCTGGATTGATGAAGTCTTTCCTGCCGAAGATTCTTTAAGTCTTTTAGACCAACGTTCTACTAAATCTAATACTGAGATTATAATTGCAATTATTAAATTACCAAGAATTTCTAATTTTACTGATTTTGATCCTTTAGATGCAGAGTCTAGTGTCAAGATTAAATATCTCAATCCTAATGATGATTTAGGTTATCCTGATGCAGTAATTATTCCTGGTTCTAAAACTACTATTAGCGATTTATTAATATTACAAAAAAGTGGCATGGCAACAGCTCTCAAGGATTACCAAGCTGCTGGCGGTACAGTTATGGGAATTTGTGGTGGTTTTCAAATGCTTGGTGAAGTTTTAATTGATGCTCAGGGTTTAGAAGGACAAAAGGGAGAATATCAAGGACTAGGACTACTACCACTCAAAACTGTAATTGCTGCTCAAAAAATTTCTCGTCAGCGACAAGTTATTGCTAATTATCCTCTAGCTAATTTACCAGTAATCGGTTATGAAATTCATCAAGGTAGAACCAAAATTACAAAACCAGATATGGTAAATCCTTTATTTAATGATCGTGATTTGGGATTTATTAATAATAATCAGTCTGTCTGGGGTAACTATTTACATGGAATTTTTGATAATAGTCCTTGGCGTCGTTCCTGGTTAAATCTCTTGCGTAAAAAACGAGGTCTCGAAGGTCTGCCGACTGGTGTTGCTAACTATAGAGAACAAAGAGAAATAATGTTAGATTCAGTTACAGATCAAGTTAATCGTCACTTAAATTTAAAGTTGATATTTAACTAAAATTTACTGATTAAAATTCACTATAAGCTAACAGTTAATCAAATAATTATTGCTTAATTATGGAAATACTTTTCTTGCCAGATAATGTTACTGTTGAGGCAGAGTCAGGAGAACCTATTCTAGAAGTTGCTGAACGTGCTGGAGTAACTATTCCTACAGGTTGTTTAATGGGTTCTTGTCATGCTTGTGAAGTTGAAATTGATGGTGGTCAAATTATTTGCGCTTGTATTACAGCAGTTCCTCCAGGACGGAAAAAAATGACGATAAATCTGTCTGTAGACATGGACTGGTAATCTTAATTTGGGTGATAGGTTGTAGGTTCTAGTAAAAAATTACGGGGTATAAATAATAGTAATTAATTTGATTTAGCTACTTAATAGAAGTTTAACTCTTTGACTTATATTTATTGTTGTATCGATACTATATAAGTTGCTACTTAAATCCAGCAAAGAGTTTAATTTATTTTTGCTTGTTCCTATTTTGTTTTCAAAATCTAAAATTTTAATGCCGTTACAAGCTTCGTTTAAAATTTGTTTTAATATTCTTAAGCTGTTTGACTGACAATTGGGATTTTTATAGTTGATATTTGACTTTGTTGAGAATCGAAAGTTTCTCAAGGTATTTTTTTAATAAAAGTAATTCTTGAACTTCCTCTCTTTCAGCACCTATTTGAGCATTAAATCCTCCTGTTATACCAATTTTATAAATGTTTGCTACAAATAGGTAGGGTACTTCTTAGAAGTCAACCCACCCCTAACCCCTCCCAGGAGGGGAGGGGAAGTCAGGAGTCAGGAGTCAGAATGAATAGATTTAATACCAGTTTTTAGGTCATAAATTCTCTTTTTTGTCAAAGGTACATTTCCTGCAAAATTTTTTTATTGCACTTATTATTCCTAACATTATTTTTGAAAATTGGTATTATACCTTTAAGCACTTCTTCAAAAGTTGAAATTAAAATTTCCAATCCTTTTTTCTTTGCCTTAATTAAAATAATTTCATTATTCAACAATTAAAATTTTACTAGAAGATTATCCATAATCATTTCAGACTTAGGTTGTGGTTTAGCCAAATCAATACCCAACTTTAAAAGCAAAAACATATTAACTAAATTAGATTTAAATAGTTAATTCTAGCCAGAGATTTCAATTTTTTTTTCTTAAAATTGTTATATCTCATTGATTTAAAAGGTGGAAAACTCATCAGCTTGCCTTTTCATCTCATGTGAATTAAATAAAATTTTAAACTACTTAAACTATTACCAATTACCCATAATTATAGTTAACTTTTTCAACTTTTTCCTTCTTCATTCTGCTTGACAGCAACAGCATAATCACGAAATCTTTCCATATCTGCCATCAAAGTAGATTCTACCATCCTACCTAAAAATAAATTATCCATAATCTTAATTAACCAGCCAGGAACTCCATAGGCTACAGTTAACTTGACGATACTACTACCATGACGGTCATAAAAACGGATTGCACCTCGGTTGGGTAAACCATCCACAGACTCCCACTGAATAATTTGATGGGTAACTATTCTCTGAATTCGAGAAAGCCAGCTAAACTCAAAATTACCACTAGCTAATTTCCACTTGGATAAGTCTGGATTATCTTTAAGAACTTCAACAGATTCTATCCACTTCATCCATCGAGGCATTTGTTCTAAATCTGACCAAAGATTCCACACTAAATCAATTGGAGCAGCTACCTCTATCTGTACGCTATGTTCTAGCCAATTACTCATAAGTAATATTTTAAATTATTTTAAATTGATTATTATATAGAACGATTTTTTAAAGTAAATATTTAAACTTTAAAAGGCAAAATTACTTGTATCGTAGAAGGAAAAAATTTGATAATTGATGTTCCGTTTTTTCTTATGCAGAGTGCTACACAAACAGCTATTTCATTACTCAAATACAATAATGGCGAGTGCTACATTTTAAAACTTACGCATTTTTGAGCGCTAAAGAGTCAAATATAGTGTAGCACTATAGTTTTAGATGTATTCAATATTGAGTAATTAGTAGGCAGTAGTTGTGCTGAAACTACACTGGTATGATAATTTTGCCAGTTGTTGTTAAAAATGTAGTCTACTGTCAGCTTGATTAGCAATTATCTAATGTATATAGATATATAGCAGGGAACAAACAAGACTGGGAAAAAAATCGGACAGTCTAAGGTAATCATCCTATATCCTAGGCGTTGCTGAATCAAGGGATGAATCTTTTTTGAACAGGAAAATCTCATCCTTAATACTTCATACTTCTTTTTTGTCCAAGCATACAATTCATCCCACAAATATGCAACGCCTATATCCTAAGTAACTCTTTCCCGTGCTATATCATTAGACATCTCCACAAAAGAGGGAACAGGGAACTCTTAACAAGGAACAGGGATAAATAATTGACAATTTATAGATAAAAATTGCTTTTATTTTTGATTTTTGGAGATGTTTATTAATATTCAACCCAAAATAATACTATAGCGCTACATATTAAATTTAAGACATTTATCTGTTGCCTTTTGCCTTCAGAAACTACTGACTTTTCCTACCGGAATACTGCCCAAACAACCCAAATATTATTCTCTTAACTACTAACTACTTCTTAAACACTTGATTTTAGCTGGCGGTAACTGGAGTTCGCCCCAAAATATTTTCCACATTTGCCAAAATTTTCTGAGCAGCTTGCTTTCCAGAAATAGTTGCTCCTTCCATACTGTCAATATAATCCTGTTGGGTATAACTACCTGCTAGAAAAAAGTTAGGCACTGGTGTTTGTTGATTAGGGCGATATAAATCCATACCAGGAGCTTCCCGATACAAAGACTGAGCCAATTTCACCACACTATACCAAGTCATATTTAATTCCCGTGAAGAAGGAAATAATTCATGGACTTGCTTTAAGACATGATGAGCGATCGCCTCATTATTCTCTTTGATAAAAGGGTCTCCTGGTGTTAACACCAACTGTAATAAAGAACCTTGTCCTTGCCGATAATAATCTCCTGGACTCGTTAATGCTAAATCCGCAAAACAGGAAAAGTCCGCATCTGGAGTATAAAGTAAATTATCAAGACCAGCAGCACGCTCTAATTGCTGACGTTGGTTTTTATCGTGTAACTCTGTCACCCAACCATCAAACCTGAGCTGTACCGTTGCTACTGGTACTGCATCTAATTTATAGATTTTGTCAAACTCTGGCCATTTGCGCCAAGCTTCCGGCAAAATGCGCTGAATACCCGGTACATCACAGGCAAACACATAAGCATCAGCAGCAATAGTTTCTTCAGTCTCCCCACTAGCGACAACTATCCCACTGACACGAGTTTCCCCATCATTCTCCATAAACTGAATTTCTCTGACTCGTCTCCTAGTATAAATTTTTGTCCCCCTGGCCTCCAAATATTCAACAATTGGTTTGTGGAGATATTCGTAAGGAGACCCCTCCAACATCCGCAGCACCGATGCTTCTGTTTTTGCAGCAAATAATTGGAATATTGTCAACATACATCGAGCAGAAATATTATCTGCATCAATAAACCCCAGAGCATAAGCAATAGGATTCCACATTCTTTTGATACTACCATCAGAGCCACCTTGGCCACGAAACCAATCTCCAAAACTTACCTTATCCAAATCTCGAATAGTTTTCATTGCCCCATCAAAATCTATCAACCCTCTAACTATTGGACTGGTGCCCAGGGCGATCGCATTTTGTAACTTATCTTGCGCAGATAATTGAGATGTGGTAAAAAAAGCTTTTAATCCATTAAAAGGCGCTCCCGTCAGGAAACGAAAATCTAGAGAACCTGTTTTGCCCCCCTTATTGATAAAATTGTGAGTATGTTCTTTGAGGCGGAGATTCTCAAAAGCTCCTACTTTTTTCATTAATTCAAACAGTTGGTAGTAGCAACCAAAGAAAACGTGCAAACCCATCTCTACATGATTTCCATCCGCATCTACCCAACTACCAACTTTTCCCCCAACAAAAGGGCGAGATTCAAATATTTCTACTTGATGTCCAGCATCGGCCAATTCGACGGCTGTGGCCATACCTGCTAATCCTGCACCTGCGATCGCGACTCGCATTATTTACTTCCTTTATCATTTTTTTTACAATTCTTAATAATTATACCAATTAAGAAACTTTTTTGAGCTTCGAGAAAGTAATTTGCTCTGAAGAAATGTAGGGAAATTGTAGTCTTAGCATATTACTTTTTGACCTGTGGAAAGATAATTTAATTAAGATCGCACAACCATTTATTCTTACTTACAGAAATAGGTTGTCATATATTTGTTTTGATTCATATATAACGACCTATTTATTTAAAATCTCTATTACAATTGATCAATTATTTCATTAGCAAAACATAAAATAAATATGACTGAATAGTTCTCCATCTGGATCGTTTGGAAAGAATACATTATCGTTTTGAGGTTCTATAAGACGCAACTTACAATCTTCATTAATCATCCAGTTAATAGCATGACCGCCATTATTTATCCAGTTGCCCCACAAAATTCCAAAGGCATGAGAATGATTTAAATTATTACTTTGATAAGAATTTTTTGCAAAGTCAGCCTTGAGCAAAAGAGCAAAATCATCACAATCAAAACGATATATTGTCATCCCAAAAGTACAGTAATTTATTTTTTCTTGATTTTTATACTTATCTCCCTACTTAAAGGCATTCGGCACATACTTATTAGTTATCTCTTCTTCTTAGTTATCTCTTCTTCCTTCTTCACAAAGATATTGGCATTAATTGTAATGGCCCTATCCCCAATTCTTTAGTAGAGAGAAAGCGCACTTCAAACAAAGCCATCATATCCTTAAAATCTGGTTGACCACGAGAAGCACCTGTAATACCCCTGGCAATAATTAAACCACACCAACCATCAGTAGCTTGGCAACGCTTGTCCCATTTTTGTTTAGCTTTCTTGTGTACTGGGTCATTCTGCACAAATTCACCAAATAAATGAAGCACACCATCATAAGTTTTAAATATGCCCAAATCGTAGCTTGTTTCTTCCATGGGATCTTCTCCTATATTAAACCCGATACCATGAAGTCCTTGAGCTTCTTGTAAATCATCTATCAATTTAGTTGCTTTTGGCAGAGAAGTTTGAATCAAAACTATTGGTAAACCTTCTCCTAATAATTTAAGATCTACTTCTGCTGCCTGGTGTAGTTTAGTATTGTCTCGTAGATATGCCACTGTATCCCAAGGTACCATTCCTAAACTTAAGAAAGAATTGGCCGGGACCAAATCATTCTTCAGCATGGGCATTTCAATTTCTAATTCTTCATCTCCTTCAAGATCGGCCTCGGTAGCCATTTCATATAATTCTTCTGCCACTTCTGGCATAGTGGCCACTTTGACTGAAATTATTTGTTCAGATTCTGGTATAGGGATACGGTAGCGACTATTGATACTAGGAAACTTATTACCTGTCATCTTTTTGCGACAAGAGCGTAAAAAACGATGGAGTGCTTCTATTGCCACTAATGTGGTAACTGCTTCCTCTTCATATAGAACAGACCTTAAACCTTCTAAAGGATGTAGATTACCAAAATTGGGCTGAATTTCTGATGCAGATAAATTTTGGAGGTCGATATTCTCACTCTCATCATCTGCCTCTTCTTCTTGAAGGTGATCGTAAGTGACAAACAAACAATCTTGTCCCAAAAAAGCTTCCTCTAAATTTTCAAAAGATTTTTCATAAGCTACTCGTTGCCGAAACCTTTTGAGAGAATCTAAAGAACGATATAGTAAGATGCCATAATCCATACCCAACTTACCTAAGACGCAGATGTAGAGATTTTTGATATCCCATTGATTAAGTTCTATGGAAATAATTTGATGTTCTCCTAATATTTCCCATGGTGCATCGTCCCAAACTTGATATGCTTTTTCAAGTAAAGCTTCCGCATAGTCAGGAGGTAAGTTAGGAGGACGATTTTCTGCTACTTCCTGTAGTCCTTGAAATATTTCATCAATTAGAGGTAAATCCGGGACATAATCAATGGTAATTCCTAGGTCTTGTAAAACTCCCCTCAGAAAAAATTGAATTTCTCGGTCTTTGACTACTATTTTTTGAGGTCTAATTGTTGGAGCTGGACTTTGAGGATTTTCCATTGCTCGCAGCAGTGTCCGAACAATTGCTTCTGGGCCAATTTCTGACGTCACCATGTCCATTGCTCGTACCATTCCATGGGAGCCATCGACCCAAATAATACATTCATTTGTTGTTTCTGACTCTAACTCTGGGTTAGAGCTTGAGTCTGAGTATATAGGGCGACGATCGCCTTCCCACACACTTGGAACTTGTTGTAATTTTTGTAACCTACGAATTGTTGAAGGATTAAGAGCTGCCATAGACTAAGCCTGTGAAAGTGAAGCAATCGGTAAATATTCTTTCCTTGTTGCATTAAGCCATATTCTTAATGTACTTTGATATACATTTTTCTCTATACAGCTTTGCTAATGTGACGGGAATTTTATTTTCTACTATCTTAATGACTGCTCGGATCAATTGAGCGATGAATCATAATTAACATAAAAATATATAGACTTACTATATAACTCTCTATCTATAATTTTAATAATTTTAACATTATTAGCGACAGTCTTTAAGTTTTTGGTACCCATATATTAAGGTATTAAACCACAATAAGGCCAGATTTAAAAAAATGATGATTTTTGACTGAGGATACTATTCAAAAAGTATAGTTACAATCTTTATCTAGAAATATAAATATGAAATAGAATATATAAATAGTAAGGAATTACTATTTTAGAGCAATAGTACAAGGAGCTAGAAATAAAAATGACACAAGCTACTCAGTCTCAGCAAAAAGGTATCATGATGAGCGAAGCTGCCTTAGCCCAGGTTAATCATCTCAGAGAGAAAGAAGGAAAAGACCTGTGCCTCAGAGTAGGAGTGCGTCAAGGTGGATGTTCTGGAATGTCCTACACGATGGATTTTGCTGACCCTAATACTATTAGAGAAGATGATGAAGTTTATGATTATGATGGATTTAAGGTAGTTTGCGATCGCAAGAGTATTCTATATCTCTACGGTTTAGTACTCGACTATAGTAATGCTTTAATTGGGGGTGGGTTTCAATTTAGTAATCCTAATGCAACTCAAACCTGTGGCTGTGGTAGTTCCTTTTCTGCCTAAAATTAATCAAATCAAATCATATTTGTCAGAAGCTATCTAGGTCTAGTCTTTCCTAGAACTTCTGTAAATGCAACTGCTTAATAATGGGCAAACTGGAGAGTAGGGGTACAGTATTAATTGTGCCCCTATCTATGTAAATTGAGTATATTAATGTACAATCTTAAACTTACTTATTGTCATTAATTTTTTTAAGTAGAAAATATCGAATATTATGACTCAGACACCTGAAGAATTATATAAAGAAGGATTAGAAAGATATAAAGCTGGAGAAGAACCAAAAACTTTAATTCCAGTATTTAAAGATATTACAAATCGTTCTCCTAAAAGTAGTAGTAGTTGGATAAGTTTATCATGGTTATATCTATTAGAGAAAAAACCTAAATCAGCTTACAAAGCAGCGAAGACAGGAGTTAAACTTAATCCAGACGATCCACAAGGGAGAATTAATTTAGCTTTAGCAATGCTGGAAATTGGAGAAAAGGGTGTAAGAACTCATGTAGAAAGGGCACAACAAATGATTATGGCTGACTCAGATTGGCTTGAGGAAATTAAAAGTAACATTCAGGATGGTTTTGAGAGAAGAGCTGATTGGCCTA
The DNA here is from genome assembly GCF_010692685.1 of Okeania sp. SIO2F5. NCBI lineage: Bacteria > Bacillati > Cyanobacteriota > Cyanophyceae > Oscillatoriales > Microcoleaceae > Okeania > Okeania sp. SIO2F5. The sequence goes on from NZ_JAAHGU010000042.1 coordinate 43,469, forward strand.
GTTTAAGTCGAGTTAAGAGTTGGTTATTCGATATTTAAGTGAAATATCCCACCATACTTCTTTGAGGGTGGAGCTTTTTACCCTCAAGAACTAACGCTCTTGATACACAGCATTTGAACTGTCTGGTTAGGCGTAGATTCGGACACTTCCTACCCTATATATTCATCAGAAAATTGCCACAAATTATGACAGGTTTTAATATCTTTGTCATGAGCCACATGAAACTCTTCAAAGATAAACTATACAGTATAAAAAAGCAGTGTTATAGCATCCATAAACCACTAAAGGATGATAATAAATAGTTTTGAGTTGAGCTGATAACTGTATAGATGAAGCAAAACATTAAAAGCTATTTTTCAAAGATATAGAACTCGCATAAATTCTCAACATTAAATCTTTTTTTCCTTTTCCTAGTTAAACTACTCTTCACTTATTCAAGAAGTTAAAATATGTATATTAAAAAAACTTAATAATTCATATAAAAACTTTATGAAATATCCAAGAAAATAATGTTATGATGTTTAGAACTTTAAGAGATTACTTAATCGCTGTAAATTGAGAACATCCCACATAGAGCATCTAGCTCTACAAACTACCTCTAAATCATCTAGCGAAAACTTGAAGAATGCTAATATTGGCATTATATAAAATTCAAGTTAAAGGTTGACTTCCTCAAGATATTTACTCAAATAATATCATAAAGTTGTCTGCATAAATGAGGATAAGGGGAAATTATCTGTACAATCCTAAAACACAGATAAAATGTCTGAATTAATAGCCTATTATGACCTACAAAAATTGCTGAAAGTAAAACAATAACATACACTAAGCAAAAAAAATGAATAGGTAGTTAAAGCACAAATAAATTCAGAAAAAGATTTTTAGAGTGTGAGGCTGTGCCTAATATACATAAGCAAGTCTGGGAAAATTTAACAACTTGTTTAGTCTTTAGTAAAAATCTCTATATCAGAGAGCCAGACCTAATTTTTAGATAATACAAAGGAGTTGAAATACAATGACAATTAATAACAACAACAAAGAAGTTAGTTTAAAGCCAGAAACTCGTAATCACAAAGGATTTTTTATACAGCAAGGAGATTATAAACTAATGAGCATAGATGAGTCTGGCTGGGCTTTAATTTGTCTAGATGACGCAGTATGTCATTATGTAGATCCAGATAACTTGGAACAAATTAAAGAATTAGTCAAAGAATCCGCAACTGCTCAGAAATAAAGATTTTAACTACCTATAGATTTAAAAATTATTTGATAGAGCTGCCTTTAAGTTTAAGGCAGCTTAATTTTTTTTTACTCCCATGACGGAAAGTCCCGCGCTTTCCTGTAAGGGAGACTCAGGATGATAGCCATCCATATTACAATAGAAAACAAACAGGGGGAGGGCATCACCTCTGTATAAACCGCAACTCTTTTTTGAGTTGAAGAATCCCGTGGTGTCACCTAAGCGTACCACCGGGAGTATGTCAAGGAGCTAAAATATTTTTCAGAGCCGACTTAACAGTTGAATATTGATACTCAAAGCCAGAAGCTTGAGTCTGTTTTGGTAAGACTTTTTGACCTTCCAATACCACCACTGCACCATCTCCTAATAACAATTCAATGGCAAAATCAGGTACAGGTAACCAAGAAGGTCGATTTAAAACTAATCCTAAATCTTGACAAAATTCTCCCATTCGTACAGGATTAGGAGAAGTAGCATTGAATTTACCTTCTATTTCCGGGTGGCGCATAGAATGTAAAATCAAACCAACCAAATCATCAATATGTACCCAAGAAAACCATTGCTTACCACTACCAATAGGCCCACCAGCAAATAACTTAAACGGAGTTAGCATTTTTGAGACAGTACCCCCCATACCGAGTACAATACCAATCCGCAAAATAACCAACCTCACCCCCAAATCTTTTACAGGTTCAGCTGCAGTTTCCCAAGCTCGACAAACCTCCGCCAGAAAATCATTTCCACTATTGCTATGTTCATCAAAAGTTACGGTTTCACTCGTACCATAATAGCCAATAGCCGACCCACTGACCAATACCGATGGTTTAGAATTAGCCTGAGCGATCGCCTCCACCAATTTTTCCGTAGTTACCTTGCGACTGTCCATAATTTCTTGCTTCCGACTAGCATTCCAACGCTCATCAGCAATACCAGCTCCTGCCAGATTAACCACACCATCGCAGCCATCTATAAACTTTTGCCAAGCACCAGACTGTTTTGGTTGGTAGGCAACTATCTCTAAATTAGGGTAGGCTGAGTCAGGAAAAATTCGTTTAGCTTTTTCCGGGTTGCGGGTCAAAACTAATATTTGTTCCCCTTCCGAATGTAAACGCTCTACCAAGCGACTGCCAACAAACCCTGTTGCTCCTGTAATAGCTACTTTCATTACTAAAAAATTTGCCCACAATACTTAATTTATCCTTGTAAGACATCATATAAGCTGTTTTGCATTTAAACCATATACCCAATTTTTGTCAAAGGGAATAGTGAATAGGGAATAGGGAACAGGGAACAGGGAACAGGGAATATAGAATCTAAATACACATCTCCAATAATAAAAAATAACATCAATTATCCCACATAAATCATCAATTATTTCTCCCTACTTCTTGCTCTGTACTCCCTACTCCCTCTTTTCTCGAGATGTCTAATGATTCTTAGCTTAGTAGGTTGGGTCAAGTACCAGCGTTAGCGCAGCTTATCCACAGGATAAACCCAACCCAAATAATGTTGGGTTTCAATTCTTCAACCCAACCTACTAGACTGATACTAAAAAACTTTGCCCACAATATAGTAGCTTGGGTCAAGCACCAGGGAAACCCAATCAAAACCTATAAATTAAATAATGTTGAGTTTTATTTTTCAAGCCAACCAACCTACCCTACCTAGTCTGCAAAATTAATTTAATATTTGTTACAGGTAGAAAACAGGAAAGAGAAAATATAAACGGGTAGTGGATGTTAAAAAGAATTTTGTCTACCTACTTCTACTTATACTTACCTAGTAGATATTAAATTATAAAAAAAATTCTATGAAAAAATCACACTTTCTAATTGCTGGTGCAACCATCATTACAGCAGTCAGTATTGCTACCTATCTTTACTTGAGAAATGTGGCCGCGAAAGTCTCCAACCCTCTGAACAGCGCCCAAATAGTACCTGAATCGGCAATTATGGCCAGTTTTATTCATCCTAATCAACAAGCTTTAAATAAATTACAACAATTTGGTACTCCCGAAACCAGAAAATTAATTAGCCAGAGTTATGCAGAATTTCAGCAGGAAAATTTAGCAGAAGCTAATATTGATTGGGAAAAAGACATTCAACCTTGGTTGGGAGGAATAATGTTTGCTTTTGTTCCCGCTGAGTCAGGGGAAGATACCGATCCGGTGAATATTTTGATGTTGGTGGGAATTAAAAATAAGTTAGAGGTTTGGAAATTTGCCAATAAATTAAAAGGAGATGAGGAAAATCAAGTTATTGAGAAGGAATATCAGGGGGTGACTATTCGGGAAGTTACTGATGAGAGTGGGAAAACTTTTAATTTGGCAATTTTGGGAGATTATTTAGCGATCGCGACCGTTGCAGCAGTAGTGGAAGATGCTATTGATACGTTTCAGGGTGAGGTTTCTTTGGCGATGCAAGAAAATGCTACTGAAAGTTTACAGCAGAGTGCGGGGGTGGAAAATGCCCTCGCTACTATTTTTATTCCTAATTATAGTGAGTTGATGAAAGCATTTACTGATGATTTACCGGAGAATGAACAGTTGTCTACTGCAAGTTTAGTGCAGTTGGAAAAAATAAATTCTGTGGTGATGGGAATAGGAGTGGATGATGCTGGTTTGCGCTTGCGGACAGTGACTAAGTTGAATTCTCCCTTGCCTCCAGAGCAGACTGAAACAGCATCGGGTGAGGTTTTGCAACGGTTTCCAGCGGAGACGATGATGTCGGTCAGTGGGAAGAATATTAGTTTAGCTTGGTCGCAGTTTGTGGCGCAAGCGCAGGGTAGTGAAGATTTGCAGGATCTGTTGGAGATGGTGAGGAAGACGTTTCAAGATTTAGATTTGGATGTAGATCGAGAAGTGTTTGGTTGGATGGATGGGGAGTTTGCTATAGGTTTAATTGGGTCAAATGAAGGAATATTGGTACAGACTGGCGTTGGTGGAGCGATGATTTTGGAGACTAGCGATCGCTTTGCTGCTAATGTGATGTTGAGAAAGTTAAATAGAGTAGCGATGGAAAAACCAGGTGTGTCGTTGAAGGAAAAACAGGTGGGAGAGATATCGGTGACGGAGTGGCAGATGGTTGGTATTGGTAGTTTTTTGGGGTATGGGTGGTTGGATGATGATTCTTTGTTTGTGGCACTTGGTGAACCGTTGATAGAGGTGATGATGACTATGCCAGATCGTGGTTTAATTGGGAGTGATGATTTTGAGGAAGTCGTGGGGTCTTTACCAACATCGAATCAGGGGTATTTTTATTTGAATATGGAGCAGATGATGGTTTGGGCGAATCGTTATCCGTTTGTGAATCTGATGATACCACGGGATATGAAGGTTGTTTTGAGTTCAATTCGTGGTATTGGGGTGACGGCGAGTTGGTCGGATGAGTTGACGAATGAGATGGAAATTTTGTGGGTGTTGCAGAAAAAGTAGTCAGTTTGTAGTTTGTAGGGTGCTGTTAGCGATAGCGTAACGCACCCAAATTATCAAAAGCGATTAAGTGAGTAAAACCTTAAAAGTAGATTTTTTCTAACAGAAAAATCGGACTTCAAGCCTGATTTTAATTCAGGTAATGATTCTTTTTGTATAGATTTGCCAACTTTGTAGATAGTAGTAATTTATAAATTTTATACTGTTCATCCATATCATCTATTTATGGATATGGCAATAAAATTTGGAATTGGCAAAAGTAGATTTCAATTTACCTTAATTATCGGCTGAAAACGATTGAAAACTATTTGTTTTTTACAGTTAAATTTGACAAAAACAACTATTATTTCGTCGTTAAAATAAATATAATCAAAAAATATACTACTTGGTATAATATGGTATTAAATATTATTAGGAACTACTAACCAAATGTTAGATTGGATTTCTGTTACTTTTTCTCAATTATTAAAAAATATAGATGCTATCATTTTTTATCGTATTGGTGGCGACCAAGGGATACCACTTATTGTACTTTGGCTAATTAGTGGCAGTCTCTTTTTTACTCTCCGAATGCAGTTTATTAATATTCGAGCTTTTAAACACGCAATAGATGTTATTTGGGGAAAATACGATGACCCTAATGATGAGGGTGAAGTCTCTCATTTTCAAGCTATGGCAACTGCTTTATCTGGAACTGTGGGGCTAGGAAATATTGCTGGAGTTGCTATTGCTATTAGCTTTGGCGGACCAGGCGCAGCTTTTTGGATGACGATCGCAGGGTTGTTAGGCATGAGTACAAAGTTTGTTGAATGTACTTTGGCACAAAAATATCGTGTAGTTAACCCAGATGGTACAAGCATTGGAGGGCCAATGTATTATATATCAATGGGTTTAGCTGACTTAGGACAAAAAAAATTAGGTCAATTTTTAGGTGGAATGTTTGCATTGTTCAATATCTTTGCTGTCTTGGGTAGTTCCAGCATATTTCAGTCTAACCAGTCTCAAGTAGTTGTTGCTAATGTGATACCTTTTTTTGCTCAACGAAGCTGGGTTTATGGATTAATTTTAGTATTAATAGTGGGGTTAGTAATAGTAGGTGGTATTCAACGTATTGCTGGAGTAGCTGCTGCCATTGTACCGACAATGTGTGGCGTTTACTTTCTGGCAGGTTCATGGGTGATTTTAGCTAACTTTACTGCTATTCCTCACGCAATTTCTACTATAATTCATAGCGCTTTTGCTCCCCAAGCTATGGCAGGGGGTTTTGTGGGAGCGCTAATACAAGGGATTCGCCGTGCAGCTTTTTCTAATGAAGCAGGATTGGGTTTGGCAGCGATCGCTCATGCTACGGCAAAGACAGATGAACCTGTTCGAGAAGGTATTGTAGCAATGCTAGAACCATTTATTGATACTGTCATTATCTGTAATATGACCGCTTTAGTAGTTATTATTACTGGCGTTTACAATAATCCTGAATTTGCGACTCTCAACGGTTCAGAGCTAACTTTAGCCGCCTTTACTACTGTGATTGACTGGTTTCCTGCTATTTTGACAATTTGTATAATTTTGTTTGCTTTTTCTACGATGATTTCTAGTAGTTACTATGGTCAAGTTTGCTGGCAATATTTATTTGGAAACCGAGGTGTGATTATCTATAAAATCTTGTTCTTAGTAGGTATCTTTGTCGGTACGGTTACTAACCCAGAAGCAGTCATTGAGTTTAGTGATGCTATGAAAATAACTCTTGCTTTTCCGAGTTTGCTTGGTGCTTATTTTCTCTGTGGTAAAGTGGCAACAGACCAAGCAAGTTATATGAAGCGTTTACAAGCAGGAGAAATGTTCAATGAATCTCCTTCAAAAGTTATTGGGTGAGAAATAGCGCTACGCGCAAGGCAACAGGCAACAGCGGTGCGACCCCGCGACCAAGTTAGTAGCAAGGGAATGGGCACCAAGAGAGGCAATAGGCAACAGGGGAATACAAAACGGCTTCAGCTTCTATTAATGTCAAACACCTTAATGCGTAGCGCTATAACAATTACAGGGCAATTGATTTAAGTAGACCACAAAATTATTTTTGGGTAGGGAGTAGCGGTGCGACCCCGCGACGAAGTTAGTAGCAAGGGAATGCTGACCAAGAGAGGGAATGTTGACTAAGAGAGGGAACGCGCACAAAGAGAGGGAGTAGAAAAATCAATGCTTTTGGGTTGCCCATACTAACTGTAGTCTATCTATGTGAAAAGCGCTATAGAACCCATTTGAGATCTATATAATTATGGTAGTCAAGTCTTTTCGCGCATTAATTTTGAGGAAAATTCAGTTGAAGGAGTGTTGAATTTTTTGTATTATCTCTCCCCAAATCTTCCCTCTTA
>NZ_JAAHGU010000043.1:0-49798 GCF_010692685.1 Okeania sp. SIO2F5
CCTTCTCCAATAATTAGTAATTTGGCTTCATAGAGATAATCTGTTCCTGCTTCTTTTATTTGTCGGAAATATTCTCTAATTGCTTCTATCCCTTTTTCAGCAATTTCTATTGGTGGAGTTTCTAGGGGATTACGACTTAAATAAAGCGTAGTTAAGTTGGTGAGTTTAGTGATTGAATCCGGTAATGTCGTTAATTGATTACGACTTAAATCAAGGATAGTTAAGTTAGTGAGTTTAGTGATTGAATCCGGTAATTTTGTTAATTTATTACTACTTAAATTTAATACTTCTAGTAGTTCTAATTCCAAAACTTTATTAAGAATTTCAGTTAATTTTTTATCACTGTTGCCAAAAGCATCATTACTTAAATCTAAATTCTTAATTTTTTTGTCCTTAGCTACTTGTATTCTTTCTTGAAAACTTTGTGGTATCTGATTCTGCTTATTTATTTTAGGAGAAGTCATAATTTCATAAAATATTTTTACGCTCACAATAATACCTACAAATATAAATATTGATTTTCCATAACTATTTAGGGTTTGCTTATGGAAGTCTTATAGGTGAGGGTAGGAGACAGGAGAATAGAATTCAGAATTTAGAATTCAGAATTTAGAATTTATCAGAATTTAGAAGAGTTAGATAGAATTCATAATTTATCAGAATTTAGAGGAGTTAGATAGAATTCATAATTTAGAATTTCCTACGGAATGCTCCGCAAACAGAATTCATAATTTATCAGAATTTAGAGGAGTTAGGAGGAAGAAATATCCCTTGATTTTTCTATCCTTATCTACTCAGAATTCTAACTTTTTTAGCCTTTTAGACCGAAAACCTTGCACCTTTTTTCACTCTAAAAATCCTCAAATATTTACAGATAAAGGCTTTGAAAGTTAGTCAGTAGAGCAATAATTATCCATATTGCTCAATCCTCTCCCTAAAAGGGAAAGGTAATTATCCATTATCCATTAATCAACCATGTCTTTTGGTAAGCATTCAGCTATTAGCATTCAGCTATAGCAATGAGCGCTGGTATATTTACAAATTGCAGGAGAGGCCAAATAGCTAAAAGCCTTATATTATCAGCAATTTATTCCCCCAGATGAGCTCTTGCCTCTCTTGGTGCGCATTCCCTCTCTTGGTCGGCATTCCCTTGCGACTGGCGTCGTCGCGGGGTCCGACCGCTTGCGACTGGCGTCGTCGCGGGGTCGCACCGCTGTTGCCTGTTGCCTGCGCACAGCGCTATAATTCCTTCTTCCAAGATAATGACTTAATAACTCATAACTGATAGCTGACTGCTGACCGCTGAATGCTTACGTCTTAATAAAGCGATCCCTTCAAAAGCTTCTATATCTCAAAATCAGTTGAAAACTTAACTTTTACTTATAATTTTTAGTATTTTCCTTTGAATATTTTTAACTTTGTCAGGATTTTATGACAAAAAAGGAGAAAATTTTTCTGATACAGCTAACGAAGTTTCAAGATTTTTAGCCTTTTTCCTCCGTTGTGTGATACTATAAATCGTACAAAAATCCGAGGGTAAATATTGCTGAAGAGAATTTTAACGCTGCAAATACTGATTATTTCGTTCTTTCAGAGACAAATAGTCTTGTTTTCCTCAACTAGAAATGACAAATTTTTCTCTTCTAACTTTTCGGCAGTTTGATAGATTGACAAATTTGTGGTATGAGGGAGAAAAAAGGACGATAATAGCAGATGAGCGATCGCTCCACTCTTATCCAAACACTTTTTTGACTATACTAGACTCGGCAAGGGGTCTCCCGTTATCATCTCCGATTTAATGGCAGGGGAATTGCCGAGAGGAAATTAAATAGGTGTCGATTGATGTTCAACATATTCCTTTAATTGCTCAATAGTTACACCTGGTGCAGCTAGCAACAAAATAAGAACCAGTCTAAAGTAAGGATTTGGTATCAAACCTAGTTAGGTAATCAGCTTATAATCTCCGATTTAACGGGAGAGAACTTCACCAAAAAATTGGGTTTGAAGCCTCCCCCTTCTTGGACGACTTTTTAGTTTTTTTTTCAATCAAAGTGTATCAACTGTGGCGCAAAACACGATCGTGATACCAACGCAGCGACAAATATATTAGTCGCCGGAGGGCATTCGGAGACATTAAACAGATTTGGAGGCAAGCGTAAGACTAGCGTCAAGTTAGCAGGATCCTGTGAAATGTCAACCCACCAAGGAGCTTCGGCTAGGTAGGAATCCCTGTACCTTTTAGGCCGGGGAGGATGTCAAACTGCATATTAAATCAGTAGTCAGAAATATTGATAGAATGACTGAAAATATAGCTTTTGAATAGAATCTGGCAGAGGTAGATTCTGGCAAAAGCTAGAATTAAATATATAGAATTAAAAATCTCATGACTTTGGCCCAAGCACTGGAACAAGAGTGGAAAACCAAACTTCAGGAAGACTACCCAAACCATAGCTCAGATGTCCACAAAAGTATTATTTGCTGGCTATTGGGGAATAATCCTAGTCGCTTAGACGAGCTGACTCCTACTCAAAGGGCAATGGCATCTAAAGGGAGAGAGTTTCTTTATCGAATTCTAAAACAAAGATATTTGGACATTCCGCCAGAGCGAGCTTATCGAAACTTACTGCAACGCTTGAGTGGCCTAGTGATGCTGCGACAAAAAATACGAGCATGGGTAAATACCAGTCGCGATCGCCAACGAAGTGTAATAGATGTCCTACAGGAAGTGATCCAAGAGATGCTCAATAGCGATCGCTACCTACAGCAACAAATGGCCAAAATCAGTGAATGTACAAAAAATCCTAATCTCCGCAACTCTCTATTATTAGCCAGTGTAGAAGAATATTGTATTAGACCGATTCGCAATCAGCCATTACTGGTATATAGATTTGTTAATTATCTACGTCGAACTCAAAGAGGTGGCCTAACTCAAGTACCTGTAAAAGAATGGGTTAAATTAATCTCAGAAGATATTAGTCCTGGTGATACGGAAGACCGAGTGAGTTTGTTGGATGCTGTAGTGACTTCAGGGTATCAAGATACTGAAGAAATGGAGCAACAACATTTACTTCGCTCTAAAGTCCAGGAGGAATTTGAGAAATATTTGGTGGAAAAAGTTGATTCCAAGGCAGCAGAATGGTTAAAGCTTTATCTTCGAGGCAATACTCAAGAGGAAATTGCTCAAGCTTTAGATATGCCTATCAGACAAGTATATAGGTTACGAGAAAAAGTCAGTTATCATGCAATTCGTGTTTTTGCGGTTAAACAACAACCAGAATTAGTAGCTAGTTGGTTAGAAATTTCTCTGAATGAGCATGGCTTAGGTTTGACTTCTCATCAATGGCAAGAATATTGGCAAAATCTTAATCCTCAACAACGTCATTTAATTGAAGGCTTAAAATCAGGTACCAGTTTAGAGGAAATTGCTAAACACTTAAACTTGAGAATTAACCAAGTTGTTAGTGAATGGACTAAACTATACTTATCTGCTCAATCCTTACGAAATAGTTCTTAGCCCCCATCAAGACTAAGATTGTAGCTAGGATAATTTAACCAAGATTATTCAAATATTAATTGAGTCTGTAAATTTTTAGGATAATATAGTGTTAATAAGTAGCGTATCAAATATTTAAGTTTTGAGATACTTGGACTATGTAATTGGCGCATTTAGTGTAATTTTTTTAGAAATCTTTTGCACATGCTAAAACTACACCAATATATATGGTAACTGCTGGATTTTACCATTTTTCTATTAACTCAGCTTCAATAGCTCTAGTGAAGACGGTTGTTGCCTATTGTAATCCCGGTCGTTAAATAGATGATTTCTATTAGTTTCAAACCAACAACTCAATAATGCCCGCATACAACAAAAATAATGGGGAAAAGCAAATGGATCATCCCCATGTATTTGCTCTAATTGATAATATATTACCATTTGAAGCCTGTCTACACTATCAAATTTTACCTCTATCTATAGAGGGGAGCAGAGTCAGACTTGGTGTCGTTGACATTAAAGATTCTTCTGCTACAAATTATGCTCGCCGATTATTATCTTACTTAAATTGTTCGCTGGTAATGGAAGAAATTTCTTCTGAGTTTCAGAGGTCAATATTATCATCTTATTTAAACTATATTGGTCATCAAAAATCTGTAATTTCTAGTTCTTCTCAACCTAAATTACCAAAGAATAATCATAAACAAATTGATAATCATCAATCTACTAAAAAAGAAGAAAATCAGCAACTTTCTGAGCAAAAGAAGACAACAAATCAAGAAATTTTCACTAAAAAAACTCAGGATTCACAACAGCAAAAACTTCAACCTCAAGCTCAAAATTTCTCACAAAATCATTTATGTGATATTTTAGAATTATTACTACCTAAATCTCAACAATCTATCTGTTTAGAAGCTATAGCTAATTTAGAGCCTAAAAAGTTATTAAGAGAATTAATGGTAAGTGTTTTAGAGTCAGGAATTGGTAGACTTTATTTTGAGCAACAAGAATCACAAGGAAAAATTCTTTGGAGTCAAGATGGAGTTCTCAAATTTGTAGTTGAAAACCTAGAACGAGAAAAAATTGAAGGTGTTATTAACGAACTTAAAATTCTGACAAAAATGAGTTCAATTCCCATTAAAAAACCTCGACAAGTAGAGATTGAAAGAATTTATCAAAATAATCATTTACTATTACGTTTGAGAGTGATGCCAGGAGCTTATGGGAAAGAAGCAACACTACAGGTATTAAGAGGAGCTGCTTTAAAATTTTATCAGCAGCAAAAGCTCTACTTATTGAGTCAAGATACATTGAAATTAGGCAAACAATTACAAATTAAAATCAATCAAATTTATTGTCGTCAACATCTAGCTCCATTTCAACTAAATAGCTTGTTAACTTTGCAGAAGTTACTGAATAATGTTGAGCATCAAGTTGAATGTATTATTTCTCAACAAAATAATCAAAATTTATAGATAAGACAGGGAGTAGGGAGTAGGGAGTAGGGAGAAATTTGTTGTAAGCATTTCCTACGGAATGCTGCGCAAACAGCAGTCAGTTATCAGCTTCATTTAAATTACTTTTTTCGTTCATCAAATCCTGAGTAAGCAATTAAGCACAAATATTTGCTTGATTATTTACTCAATCACGGCAGCCATAATTCTCTCCTGACTCCTGACTCCTGACTCCTTCTTCTATACTAGAACAGGCTCTGCTTGTGGCCACCGATTCACTGTTTTGCCAATTATTGACATTTCCTGCATTAACCGATCGAATTTTTCAGGTGTCAGAGATTGAGGGCCGTCAGATAGAGCTTTTGCTGGGTCTGGATGGACTTCAATCATCAGAGAATCTGTCCCTGCTGCAATAGCAGCCATTGCCATTGCCGGTACATATTCAGCCCGACCAGTACCATGACTAGGGTCAATCATAATTGGTAAATGAGTCAGCGATCGCAAAACTGGTATTGCTGAGAGGTCCAAGGTATTACGAGCATACTGACGGTCAAATGTACGAATACCCCGCTCACAGAGAATTACATTTGGATTTCCAGCAGCTAAAATATACTCTGCAGCCATTAACCAGTCTTCAATAGTTGCAGCCATTCCCCGCTTTAAAAGTACAGGTTTGTCTTGGGCACCTACCTTTTTCAACAGAGAGAAGTTTTGCATATTACGGGCACCTACTTGTAGCACATCAGCAACTTCAATCAATTTTGGTAAGTCAGCAGCATCCATTACTTCTGTGATGATACCCAGGCCAGTTTTTTCTTTAGCTGCAGCTAATAGACCTAAAGCACTTTCACCATGTCCCTGAAAAGAGTAAGGAGAGGTACGAGGTTTATAAGCTCCTCCGCGCAAAAACCTAGCACCCGCAGCTTTGACCCGTTGGGCTGTTTCTATAATCATCTCCTCATTTTCTACGGAACAAGGACCTGCAACTACAACTAAGGGGTGATGAATACCGAAAGTTACAGGTCCATCAGGAGTAGATACTACTACTTCACTTGCTTCTCCATGGCGATATTCTAAACTGGCTCGCTTATAAGGACGTTCTACTCGCATTACCTGTTCGATCCAAGGACTTAGTTCTTGTAGTTGTAATGGGTCGAGGTCTGCAGTATCTCCTACTAAACCTATAACAACTTTATAGCGTCCAACAATTTTTTCTGGTGTCAGACCCCAATTAGTTTTAAGGTCATTACAAAGACGGTCTATTTCAGCTTCTGGAGAACCAACTTTTGTTACTATAATCATTTTTTCTTTTGCAATTAAGTTAGATGTGAGTTAAACTACGGTTATTTTGACAATAGCTTGTCAAACTTGACTTTTACTTGTTTCTTAATAAATCCGATATAATTTCCAGCTTCCTCTGTGGAGATGATATTTTCAGGTCTCAATCTATAATTTTTTTAGGAAGGTTAAAATTTACTAGAGACGAGGTTTTCTCATCTCTATAACCTAAGCATTCAGCATTCAGCTATCAGCTATGAGTTATTAACTCATTATTTTGGCAGGAAGAATTAATCTTGAAGAAGAATGAAAAGTCATTAATGAAATTAGTCATCAGTGAACCTTAGTCGTTGCTTAATTCTTTCAAAAGCTGTTTGCGCAGCATGACAAACGGAAATGCTGAATGTTAATAGTTGTTTGCGCAGCATGACAAACGGAAATGCTGACTCTATAACTATTAATCATAGATAGAAATTAGCTTTTTTATTTAGCTTCTTTCCTAGCTTCTTTAACTCGTTGAAAGTTAGTTTTTAGTTCTTGCCAACCAAACAAACTACCTTTTCTATCTTCATCCCAAGAAGCAGAAAAAAGACCATAACTCAAACCAATAACACTTAAACCAAAAAAGCCCATACTAACTAGCAAAACTGCTTGGTTTGGTAGTACTAAAATATCATTTGAAATGATAAAGTAGCTAATAACAAAGGTTAATAAAGACAATATTAGAGGTGTACCAGAGAATAACACCATACGACTTATCATCCGCCGACTAACTACTTCTGGGATAGAACTGTCTTCTTTGAGTTGTTGGCGTTTTTGATTACTAATGTTTTTCGGCTGATTTTTTACATTAGAAGACTTTTGCTCATCTACTGTTTTTGTTTTGGGTGAGGGAGATAATTTCTTACCTTGCTTTTTACGATTTTTAGCAGGTTCAAAAGGTAAAGGTTGACGTGATGGTTCTGAGGACATAAGTCAGCTTCTAACCTCTAATACCAAGGCGAGTAATTAATGTTTTATAACGTTCTTGACTTTGTTTCTGGATATATGATAGTAAGCGCTTACGTTTACCAATCATTTTTAATAGACCTCTTTGGGATGAATAATCTTGCTTATTACTTTTTAAATGAGCGCTTAATTTGCTAATTTTTTCAGTCAGCATGGCTACTTGGACATCTGCTGAACCTGTATCCGTTTCATGGGTTTGGTATTCACCAATAATTTCTTGTTTACGTTGTTGCTTTAGAGCCATATATTTAACTTCTACTGATCTTTCTCAAAATTACTACAATCATTAACTATATCATCATATCTCTGTTCTGGACAATAGACATCTCCGGAAAAGATGGAGTAGGGCAGTAGGTAGGGACGTTGTTGCAACGTCCCTACAGAGTAGGGGGAAAGAATTGATGATTTTTGCGCGATAATTGATTTGATTTTTGATGATCGCCAGATGTCTAATAGAAGAAGATAAAATTTCAATTATCAGTGAGTCTGAATCTCTTACTAGCTGGGTGGGTTTAATTAAGTGTAAAATTTCGTCATTGCGAGGAGAAACAACGAAGCCATCCTCATTACTTTACTAGATATGCTCTGCAAACTTTTCTCCCCTTGGATGCAGTAGTATTACATTTATTTCTGCTGAGCTATTTAGTATGTTCATTTAATATTTTTTTAAAATTTGGTTTAATAGTCCCACCGTGATCAAAAAATAGGTTGTCCTACTCCCATAATGGTTAAAGATACATATTTTTTAATTTCTTCCCACACTCCCCCACACTCCCTTCCTGGAAGGGGTTAGGGGTTAGTCCCCACACACTCTCTACCATTAGCACCACTACCAAATTGTTGAACTGTAACTTTTTCAAAGCTGAGTAAATCGACTCAACCAACTAATAGCTTCCCTAATCCAATCTTCTGCATTTGTATTTTTGGACATTTTAGCATCTTGACTAACAGCTTGCAATGCCTGTATTACCTCTTGACCTGTATATCCCAAAGCTAACAAAGTCATTTCTACTTCCTCTTGAATAGCGGGCAAAACTCCCACAGGTACTGATGTAGTTAAGCCAGCATCATGTCGCCACTCGGCCAATTTATTTTTTAATTCTAAAGCAATACGTTCTGCAGTTTTCGGGCCTACTCCTGGAGTTTTGGCTAAGACACGAGTATTTGCCCCAACAATAGCTTGGACTAAATCTGGTAATTCTAAAGTATTTAACAAAGCGATCGCTAATTGTGTCCCAATACCACTCACACTTACTAACTGGCGAAATAAATCTCTTTCTGCAGAAGTACCAAAACCGTACAATAACATTTGGTCTTCTCGTATTTGTTGGTGAGTAAAAACTTTTATTTCTTCTCCTTGCTGTAAATTTTGAGTTAGCCTTGGCAGAATTTGTAGCTCATAACCTACTTGATTAACTTCTAAAATTAGAGTCACACGAATACCACTACCTTTTTGAACATCAGCCACTTTCCCTTTCAGATAATTAATCATAAAAATTCATTTAAAGTTATTACAAAATGTAAGCATTTCCTGCGGAATGCTGCGCAAACAGCTATTAGCTGTGAGCTGTCAGCTCTCATGAGGGGGTTTTAATGAATATAGACTGTTTCAGCCAGCTTTTATAGCAAGTATAAATTCTGACTCAATTAGTAAAGCTTTTATCTAAAACTCAAAGTAATAGTTGACGGTTGAATGCTTACTACAAAATTACATATTAACAACTGCCGAAACATCATTGAACTTACAAAAGTTTTGACTTAATTAGATATTAATTTTTAGGTAATCATTTAGCTCTTAGCAGTCAGAACTGAGTGCAAATAATCGATAATTCCTTCTAATACCATTTCTCCATAAAGTTGTACTTCATATTAAAGATGGGAATAGTGAGTGTAATAAGGTCCGAGCAACAATTATTAAGCGCATTGTTACAGAGAAATGGTATAAAGTTGAAGGAGCGTACCTTGCCACTAACCTTTAATTCTCTCTCAATTTTTCAATTGCTTTTACCTCCTCCTCTGATCAATAGCTGTTTGCGCAGCATTCCGCAGGAAATGCTTAATTTTTTAGAGCTTTTGATAATACAGAAAAGAGATTAAGATTAAACTGTATCTTATTATTCTAAAAAATCGGATAATTTTCATGTCATTGCCAAAATTGCATCTATCCCAATTATTTCCCAACTTAGACCGACAAATTTTAATTCTGGCAATGGGTAGATTATTATCTCAAACTGGTACAGGTTTTACATTATTTTATGCACCAATCTTTTTTGTAAATCAAGTTGGCTTATCTACAACTTCAGTTGGTATTGCCTTAAGCAGCGCTCAAATTTCTGGCATAATTGCTCGTTTTCTTGGAGGTTCTTTCAGTGACTCTCAATTTTTTGGTCGTCGGATAACTCTATTATTATCATTAATTATTTCGGCACTAGCTTCAATAGTAATGGCAATAGCTAATAATTTTTATATTGTAGCGATCGGTAACTTATTATTAGGATTAGGTACAGGGTTATATTGGCCGGCAATGGAGGCAATTGTGGCAGATTTAGCAGTAGCAACGGAACGCAAAGAGGCTTATGCTGTTACGAGATTAGCAGATAATTTGGGTTTGCAGTTGGGAATTATTTCTGGTGGAATAGTTGTGAATTCTACAGGTGCTTATAGAGCATTATTTATAGTTGATTCTATTTCATTTTTTATTTTTGCAGGAGTTATATATTTAGCGGTTAAAGAAACTTATAAACCAGTTAAATTAAAGCTAAAAATTGAAACAGAGAGGAAAAAAAATACTAATGGCTGGCTATTAGCTATTAGCGATCGGAATCTAATTATTTTTGTGATGGTGAATGTTTTTTTTACTTTCTACATTTCTCAAATACACAGCACAATACCTTTATATTTAAACAATTTTGTTTCCGGCAATTTTTCACCACTAATTATCAGTTATATATTTACAGTACACACTGCTTTGACTGTTATATTTCAATTACCAGTTGCGAGAAAATTACGAAATTTTAGCCATCCTCAAGCATTAATAATTTCAGCAATATTATGGGGGTTAGGATTTCTCGTCATCGGTATTGCTGGAATAATAGAAATAGGTAATATTTTATTGACTACTTTAGCTTTAAGTTTATTTGCTATTGCAATTATTTCTTATACTCCTTCTGCCTCAGCTTTAGTAGCAGATTTAGCACCAGAATCTTTGCGTGGTATTTATTTGGCAATTAATGCTCAGTGTTGGGCAATAGGATATTTAATCGGACCGCTATTAGGAGGATTGGTATTAGATAGAGCAGAAATTGTGATAAAAATATTTTGGTTATCAATGGTAATAACTGTAGGAATTGCTGTTGGTATTTTGCAGTATCTTGACTGCAAATTGATTAGTGAAAATTTGGCTAATACAGAAAGTAATTAATGGTAGAAATATTTCAGTAATCAGAATCAATAATTATTCAGTTATTAATATTCACTGTTGAGTTATTAAATATTTAATCGCACTGCTATTAAGAGTTTTGATATGAGAGCTAACACAAATTGTGGTGAAAATATTTTGGTTAGCAATGGTAATAACTGTAGGAATTGCTGTTGGTCTTTAGTCAAAACTATATTAGGAGGATGAGTATTAGATAAAACACAAGTTGTAGTGAAAATATTTTGGTTAGCAATGGCAATAAGTGTGTAAATTACTGTTGGTATTTTGCAGTATATTTACCCCATATTTATGAGTAAAAATTTGGCTAATGCAGAAAGTAATTAATGGTATAAATACTTCAGCAGTCAGAATCAAGAATTATTCAGTGCAAGAATATTTGTAAGCATTCAGCTATCAGCTTTTGAAAGAAAGAATCAAATAATTACCAAGGTTAACTGAAAGGACTATTTCATTCTTATGTAACTTCTTGAATACTAATTCCTTCTTCCAAGATAATGACTTAATAACTCATAGCTGATAGCTGAAGTCCGCAGTTCCGACCTTATGAAGCTAGCTGACTTCTGAATGCTTGCGAATATTTTTTCGGTCAGAATACGGAGCAAACAAATTTCCCCTTGTTCCCTACTCCCTACTCCCTAAATTTTTTATTGTAGTTATTCAAACAGACATGATATAAAATGTTAGCTGGTTTTGATAAAGTAGCATAAATTTTAACAATTAATATTCTTTGTGAAGCTATAGAATATTTAATCGAAATTCCATTAGCAGGATGAGTATTAGATTCAATATAAATTGTGGTAAAATTTTTTTTAGTCAGGAATGGCAATAAGTGTGGGAATTACTTTTAGTATTTTGCAGTATATTGACCCCAGATTTATGAGTGAAAATTTGGTTATAGAGAAAGTAATGAATGACAGAAATATTTCAGTAGCTAGGATAAAGAATTATTCAGTTATTAATACTTGCTGTTGAGTTATTGAATATCTAATCGGACTACTATTAGGAGTATGGGTATTAGAACGAACACAAATTGTGGTAAAAATCTTTTGGTTATCAATGATAATAACTGTGGAAATTACTGTTGGTATTTTGCAGTATATTGACCTTAGATTGATGAGTGAAAATTTGGTTATAGAGAAAGTAATGAATGACAGAAATATTTCAGTAGCTAGGATAAAGAATTAGTTGATGAGAGATTCAGAACCGCCATCAATTAAAGACGACTAAATTATCATATTTTGTAGGGTATTAAAATTAATTATACTTTTACCGGAATTGCCAGCTAAATTCGCCAGTCGTTCAGAATTAAACTCATAACTCAGAATTATTTCTCGCTCAAAACATCACACTAAACTCAATTTCAATATCTACAATATCTAAATATTACTCAGTGCAAAACAAATACCTTAACTGTAAATTATTTTGGCTCCTGATTGGCAAAAATTAATTATTGAAGTTGATTAAATTCACAAATTTATTAAATTAATCAAGATTTAATGAGACAATAAATTTACTTGAGCGTTGGGACTGAAAAGTTGAATTCAACCCTACTCTCACTATTTAGAATATCAAAGAAGAGAAAATGTTAAAAAAAATTGTGGCCTTATTTTTAGTAGCGATCGCTCTGGTAGTAACAGGTTGTGTTTCTATTGGCGGTGGACTACAAAGCTTCGTGGATACAACTGATGGTTATGAATTCCTTTATCCTAATGGTTGGCTTGAAGTTAAAGTATCTGATGGCCCGGATGTCGTATTCCATGACCTAGTTGAGGCCACTGAGAATGTTAGTGTCGTTATTAGTCCTGTAGTCGGAGACCAAACTTTGGCTGACTTGGGTACTCCGACTGAAGTAGGATATAAACTGAGCAAAAATGCCATTGCACCAGCAGACTCTGGTAGGGAAGCAGAATTAGTAAGTGCAGAAGCACGAGAATATAAAGCTAAAACATATTATCAACTGGAGTATGCTGTTAAATTAGCTGATGGAAGAGATCGTCATAACTTAGCAAGTGTAGGAGTTAGTCGAGGTAAACTTTTTACTATCAATATTTCAACTACTGAAGCACGTTGGCAAAAAGTGCATGATAAGTTTGAGCAAGTAATTAACTCTTTCTCTATATATTAGTGAGAAATTTTTATATTAGTCAGGACTAGCAAATTTTTAAGTTTTCCTATCTTAAAAAATATCATTAAATATAGGCTATAGTCCTGACAAATTATCAATGTTTTATGGAATATTTGTTTACTTGCTTGAAAATATGAAAACTCCAACCTTCATATTAGCTTCATCATCATCAGCAAGACTTCGCTTGTTAGAAACTATTGGTATTCATCCTATAGTTATGCCTAGTAACTTTGATGAATCAAAAGTTAAATTAATAGAACCTCGAAAATTGGTAGAAACATTAGCACAAGCTAAAGCAGAAACAATAGCTAAGTCTCTAATGAAAGAAAACTTATCTGAAACACAATCAAATTTAATTTTAGGATGTGATTCAGTATTAGTTATTGATGACGAAATCTATGGTAAACCAGCTGATAATAAAGAAGCGATCGCTAGATGGCAAAAAATGCGCGGTCAAGTTGGTCAATTGTACACAGGTCATGCTTTAATCGATCTAGTTAAAAATCAAACTATCGTACTTTGTAGAATGACAAAAGTTCATTTTGCTCTGGTTAACGACCGGGAAATAGAAGCTTATGTTGCGACTGGGGAACCTTTAAAATGTGCTGGTTGTTTTGCCATAGAAGGTAAAGGTGGTTTATTTATTGAAAAAATAGAAGGTTGTCATACTAATGTAATTGGTTTAAGTCTACCATTATTGAGAGTTATGCTAAATAGTTTAGGGTATCAAGTTAGCAACTTTTGGTAGGTTATAAAATATCCGATTTTTTAATCTAATAATGTAAGCATTCAGCCGTCAGCTATTAGCTATTAATGTTAGGAATATTCATTAACTGATAATTATCTCTGGTTAAAACCGTTACGGAATTGAATATAAGGAAATATTATTTCTTTTTTCCCTTTAAAAAGTAAATATTAAGAGACTGAATCCTTGCAATATAAGGGTTTTAGGAGTTATAGGTTAATAAAACTTAAATTCCTGAAAGTTAGGTAACATCAGGGTTTTAGTTAAGTTTACAAATTACCTCTAAGACCTGTTGCCTGTTGCCAGATGAGCTGTTGCCTATTCCCTGGGACGTAGAGCTATAATTTTGCAACACATTCACAAGCAAACCTCAAAAATAAAATTTTTTCTTTAATGCCGTTGACAAATTCTTAAATAAGAATTATTCTGATTTACAGCAGTAAAAGCTGATATAGATTGAATTGCTAAGTTACTAAATCATTCTGAGGTTAAGTTATGGTTATTGAGCGTGTTCCTGATGTAGTATTCAAAACCCGTGTCCGTGATGAATCTGTTGAAGGACCTAACCCTTTTCGTTGGCAAGACAAAACTACCCAAGAAATTTTTGGTGGCAAGCGTGTAGTATTATTTGCATTGCCTGGAGCTTTCACACCAACTTGCTCATCTACTCACTTACCTCGATATGAAGAACTATACGATGAATTCAAAGCACAAGGAATAGACGAAATTATTTGTCTATCAGTAAACGATGCTTTCGTAATGTTCCAATGGGGTAAACAGCAAAATGCCAAAAATGTATTCCTATTACCAGATGGCAATGGAGAATTCTCTCGTAAAATGGGAATGTTAGTAGATAAGTCCAATATTGGTTTTGGTATGCGCTCCTGGCGCTATGCAATGGTTGTCAATGACTCTAAAATCGAAAAGATATTTGTTGAAGAAGGTTTTAGCGACAACTATGGTGACGATCCATTCGAGACATCTGACGCAGATACGGTATTAGCCTATCTCAAGGGTACAGAAGCACCAGCAGAAAAACCAGCTCGATTAGAGTTTGTTGGTTAGTTCAGCTATCTATAGATGAAGCTGGAACTGGCAATAATAATACTATATGTAGCAATTAAATGTGATTTTTGAACTGTAGCGTCTAAAACTTAACCTAAACAATAAATTTTTGGCACTACAAGGATATTTTTACATTACATTGCTATATATAGTTTTAACCCCTCTTAAGTAAGTAACGATAACCAAAATATATTCGGCAATTACCGTTTTTTTTACTTCAGTTGATAAATAATTATGAAATTCTTCTCTATTAAAACTAAAATAAAAAAAATTAGATTTTCAACTGATACATTATAGTAATATTTATTTGATTTGAATTGTATTTCCATACTCTCAAGAATGATAGTTGAAACTAGACAAAAAAGAATAGGTATTTTTGATAGTGGAATAGGAGGTATAACTGTTTTGAGAGAGCTATATAGACAGTTACCTAGTGAATCTATTCTTTACTTTGGAGATACAGCAAGATTACCTTATGGTACAAGAACTAGCAAAGAAATTGTACAGTTTGTAGATGAAATTATAGAGTGGTTAATCAAAAGTGGAGTTAAAATGGTGTTGATGGCTTGTAATACCAGTTCAGCTCTTGCTTTAGAAAAAATTAAATCCAAATTTGATATTCCAATTCTAGGATTGATTGTACCAGGGGCAAATTCTGCAGTAGAATTAGGGACAAGAATAGGTGTCATTGCTACCCCTGCAACTGCTGCTAGTAATGCCTATCGTACTGCTATTCTAGAGGCAAATGCTTCTGCTAAAGTGTGGCAAGTAAGCTGTCCCTATTTCGTACCTTTAATAGAGCAAAATCAACTACATAACCCTTATACATATCAGATAGCAGAAGAATATTTGATGCCATTAATACAGCAAAAAATTGACACACTGGTTTATGGTTGTACTCACTATCCCTATTTAGAACCAATATTACGCTCATTTCTACCTAGAAATATTAATTTTGTAGATCCTGCTGTATCTCTAGTGAAAGTAGCTGCTAAAAAGCTAGAAATGATGAATTTACAAAATTATGAGAAAGCAAAACCAACAAAATTCGTAGTTAGCGGTTCTCCTCAAAAATTTGCTGAATTATCATTACAATGGCTTGGTTATAAACCAATTGTACAATCAGTTTCTTTATCTACAGTTCTAGACAAACCTATTTCTATGGCATAGAATTTATGTTGGGGATATAAACAGAAAATTAAATGCTTAATAGAATCAGGACTTACGCAAAATACTCTTTTATATGCTAGTTGTGGTGTAAGATGCGTTGGAACAAAAGTTTTACAGAGTTTTTGTGATTCAATGAAAGTGCCAATCTAGTTTGATAACTTCTCGTAAGCTTTATAGATAGATTATGGCAGTCTTATATCTGAATTGTGAAATATTTTAGGGTTATAGAGAATAGGAAACAGTAGAATTTTTATTAATGTTTTAGATCTATAGCAGTCGTCAAAGTGCTTAGGACATAAAGGAGAAACATAGCGTTGGCGGAGCAAGTGCGGCAGTTATATCCCCTCTATGAGGTGGTCTAATAATTTTATACTTTTCTCTATGCTAACCCCTCTGACAGTTGCTATACTGTTGAATAATTATAAACTTACTTAAAACTTATATAAAATTTATCTAGAAAAATGTCTGAGAGAAAATTTTAGATTTTTATAGAAATACAATTCTATGGTGAGTTAAAAATTATTTCTAAACTTATACCAATTTTATGTAAGGCTGCACAGAATTATGAAATTTATTAACTTGTCTGTCTCGATCTATAGTCAACTCTAATTAAAATATTATTCTATGTAACTTTATATGAATTTGGCATTACCAAATTTGCACAAATGTCAAATATTTTATTAGTTATTTGGTAGCAGAAGCAAGAAGCAAAAAGAAAAAATCTTGCGTTGTCTGAGTTTTAAGGTTTTTATCTTTCCTAACTTTTCTTCGACTACTATAATGTTTAGTACTCAAATTAATCTTAATAGCAGATAATTGATAGTTTATATATAAACTATCAATTATCTGCTGTTTTTTATTTTTTTTATGAATGCAAATTAGTTCTTGAGTTAGCAATACCTTGTTGCCAAGATTTATTTTTTGTGATTTTTGCACCTCTTTGGGCTAATGTTAATAGTAAATATACAGTAAATACATAACCAGTTGCTAGAATGGGAATAATTACAGGAATGTGATTGTAGTTCATGGTTTTATGAGATGGCGAGTAGTATTTAGATGTAAGTATTTCCTAGCTCAAAAGCTAAGGAATTAAAGATTAACTGAGTATTCTTTACTTAGTAATTAATTGAAATCAAGACTAAGAAAAACAATTATCATTTAATTTATTTTCAGAGCAAAATAAATTTATAGACAAAGTCTTGAACTCTTTGTATTCATGCAGATATTTTGATTTTTCAGTTCACATATTTGAACTTTTTTTTAAGTTACCTTGATGTACTTTTAGAGAAGAGGTTATTCAGATTTGAAGTTGTTGATAATTAATGAGTACGATTGGTAAGCTGGAATACTATCAGTTGATCGCAATTATATTACTTAATTAAATCATCTATCGATCTAAAATTTTAGGCTGGAGCTATGTTTTAGTAACTAATAACACATAGATTTTTAGACCCTTAAGTTAACTCAATTTATGCACTTCAGTCATTGGTAAATATATCTCAGACAAACTATGCAGCTATTAAGTTATCTTCAATTATCATTAATTAGTTAGATAGAGTACCTGATAGCTTAATTGATATAACCTGCATGGTAAAAACTTTCAGGTTAATTTGGATCAAATATGATGAAGACTAAATTATATGTATTCCAGCTCAGAAGTTTTTGACTATTCTCTTCACCAATAGGTAACTTTTAACTATTGAGGAATTTTTGGTCTATTTACTTTTTTAATTCAAAATGTAACTATTATCTCTTTTTACTCTAAATAGTTATATTAGATTGAGTCAACCTTTAATAGTGAAAAATTATTCTCTACTATTCCTAGCCAATCTTGATAATTAGGTAAATTGAGAGATAAATCTATAATAAGTCTAGTTCCTTACAGGATTACTCACGATTAACCTATTATAGTTAACAATTTTGAGTACTTGAATTATTAAAGTTGTTACTATTAAACTAACACAGTCAGTACTATTTGTATATAGTATTTTGAGAGTTACTTAACAATTAGATACAATCTACTGTAGAAACCGAGTTTTTTTATACAAAAACAAAAAACAATTTTAAAAATTTCAACTTTACCTATATTAAGGATGGTTGACTTAGAATAAGAATATAATATGTAAAATTTTGTTAACTTGTAGCTTTATTGGCTAATCCATGACCACTTCAACTCTCCTATTTTCACCAGTAGAAGCAGACCTAAAACTGCTAACAGATAACTTAAAACAATTGGTAGGTGCTCGTCACCCAATCCTGTACGCAGCAGCAGAACATCTATTCCGCGTACAGGGAAAGCGAGTGAGACCAGCTATCGTCTTTTTAATTTCACGGACTACCATGCCAAATCAGGAAATTAGTCCTAAACATCGTCGTTTAGCAGAAATCACAGAAATGATCCACACTGCAAGCTTAGTTCACGATGATGTAGTAGACGAATCAGAAATTCGCCGAGGTGTCCCCACCGTTCATAGTTTATTTACCAATCGTGTTGCAGTACTGGCCGGAGATTTTCTTTTTGCTCAATCATCTTGGTATTTGGCCAATTTAGATAATCTAGAAGTAGTTAAACTACTTTCAGAAGTAATTATGGATCTTGCAGAAGGAGAAATTCAGCAAGGACTACATAAATTTGATACTGACTTATCCATAGATGCTTACTTAGAAAAGAGTTACTATAAAACAGCTTCTTTAATTGCTAATAGTTCTAAAGCTGCAGCAACTCTTAGTGGTGTTTCACCAGAACTAGCTCAGGATATGTACTACTATGGCCGATATGTAGGTTTGGCATTTCAGATAGTAGATGACATACTAGATTTTACCAGTGTAACAGAATCTCTAGGAAAACCTGCTTGTTCAGATCTGAAAAGTGGCCACTTGACAGCACCTACATTATATGCCTTAGCAGAAAAGCCAACTTTAGAAAAACTAATCGAAAGAGAATTAGCCCAAGATGGTGATTTAGAAGAGGCAATCCAATTAATTAAAGATAGTCACGGTATTGAAAAATCTCAGGAATTAGCTACTAAATACGCGAAAATGGGTGTTGAACATTTACAATCTTTGCCAGATTGTGATTCTCGTCAAGCTCTGATTAATCTTACTGACTATGTTTTAAGTCGGCTGTATTAGCTTTTAGTATCTTTTAATAATTTAGCTAGGAGTTAATTAATACTAGCAGTAGGATAAAACTTAATAAAGGCAATTCATTGATTTAGACCTATTAATCTTTTTATAGCAATCTAATCTGTCTTCAGATGAGTTTAACTTTGGTATGCTAAATTCGATTTTCTCTGTTTATTTGAGGTAGTTAAATTATTAATTAATATAGCAAGGAACGAGTTGGTTAGTACTTATGTTGATGATGAACCTGAGACAGAGAAAAACTTTTGCCACTGTTCCCTGTTCCCTGTTCCCTGTTCCCTTAATTGTGAGAATATCTCAACATCTTAAGCAATATCTGGAGGAATTTTGCTAGAGTGGGAATGAGAGGATGCCTGATACTGTTGGAGATATATACTTATCAGCTTTTGGACATCCTCTCTTTTAACTTCTGTAGCTGTTGTTAAATTCCCAGGATGCTCAAAAAATACAAGGCTATCTAAAGGTTCAATTGCGATCATTTGGAAAAGTATGTAAACAACTGGAACAGGTTTAGCAACTACATTATCCTCTACAATAGAAGATGAAGCATCTTTTTGAGTAGGAAAAGCGTAAATAACACGTTTTTCTAATTCAGATTTATTACGATGACCAAGAGTAGTCAAAACCCAATTTTGCGCGTCAGTTTGCAAAATATAATACTCTAAATGTTGTAATTGTTGAGCTAAAAGTTTCAAGGCAGGTGTAATTGCTTCAACAACTTCTGCTGTATTGCCATTTTGAGGTGAATTTTTAATGAGTGTTTGGATTTGTTGATCTAAGTCCATAATTTATTATTTAGTCTTTTCAGAAATTGTATGAAATCAGGGTGTATGTGTAATGAATAGAAAAAAATTATTAGTGGTTAATTTATTAATACAATGATGGTGGAAATCTGCCAAGTTAGCGAAGAAAATTTAAAGCTCTTGCTAGATGAATTTCAGCAATCTACTCGTGCATCAAGGCAAAATTGCCAATCAGTAGCAGAGCGTATTAAACAAGAAGTAGAAAGAATTTGCATAGAAAGCAAAAGAATTCAAGCTTCCGGGGAAATAAGTAAATGGGCAAAGAACCTAGCTCAACATCGTCTGAGACAATGCCTACATTACTACAAGCTTGGTTCTAGAGAAGGAAGAATACATTTACATAGTAGTCTAAGTGCAATTGTTTATAGGTATATCACTCCTCCTCAAATACAATCAAGTTATCAGGCAAGATTAAATCTAATCGAAGACTTTTTACAACAATTTTATCTGGAAGCTTTAAATGCTTTTAGACGAGAAACTGAGCTGCCAATAATGTACACTCCCCATACATTATTAGAACTAGCAGAGTATATGGCCTTTACAGAGCGTTATGGCAAAAGACGCATACCTTTGTCTGGTGGTCGTAGTCAACAATTAATCATTCTGCGTGCTCAAACATTTTCCCATCAACAACCAAAGGAAACATCTGTAGATATTGACCAAGCAGCAGAGGGAACAACTAGCGACTCAGATAAGACATGGAATGATGGATCTATCCAACAAGTGCGAGAAGCAATGGCCGCACGACAGGATACAGATGATGATATAGGTTCTCTGCGCCAGGTGGTAATAGAAGAACTTATGGCCTATCTGGAGGAACGTCAGCAGCAAGACTGTGCAGACTACTTTGCACTGCGTTTACAAGACTTATCAACTGGGGAAATAGAATCTATTTTAAATCTTACTCCCAGACAAAGGGATTATTTGCAGCAACGCTTTAAGTATCATTTGCTCAAATTTGCCATGGGACATAGGTGGGAATTAGTTCATCAATGGTTAGAAGCAGACTTAGAGCATAATTTAGGCTTAACCCCCACAGAATGGACAGCTCTACATGACCAAATTGACGCAGAACAGAAAAGTTTGCTAGATTTGAAGCATAAAGGTCTTTCTGACGAGGCGATCGCGAAGACTTTAGGTCGTAAAGTAAACCAGGTGAAGAAGAAGTGGCACAAGTTACTCGAACTTGCCTGGGAATTACGAAATCATTCAAATTCCGGAGCGAGTGCATCAACTGATGAATAACGAAACGAATAAACAGGTGGAAACTTTCGAGGATAATTTCTTTGACTGGTTATTAGGGCCAAATTCTAAGGAAATATCAAATGTAGGGCAAAATCAAAACAAGATTGAGAATGGAAAAAAAGAAGTCAGGGTGCAGGAGTTAGAGTGGGAAGAATTAGACCCACTTGATTCTGAAGAAATTGACTACCCCTACGATTACGAAAGTCAGCCACTTACACCCGGAGAAGTACCAACCGTGTATAATCGTTTCGAGACTGTATTACAAAAACGACTTAAAGCCAAGATTGAAGCTAAACCCCCACGATTTCCTTGGGAAAATAATCTGGTAAACTACGATGCTGAATATCCAGACGTAGAGGTAAATAACTGGTTTTCCCATATTAATTTGTGGGCATCACAGATGAACAATATTAAGTGGGGCAAGTTAAATATACCCTTAACGGAGACCGTCTTTGCTCAACTTTTACAATCTTGTCAGGATTTAGTACCATCTGATTTACTCCCCGGCAGTAAATTGGTTAGAGCAGTGGATCGTTTGTTCCCAAATCAATCTCAATCTTTAAATGACCTAGCTGGTTTAGTGCTTGTAGGTGGAACCCGTGATGGAGAATTGATTTCCAATCATATTACTGCTTATAACACTGCAACTCAAAAACAACAGATGTTGTTGTCTTTGCTCGCTGCCCAAGAAATTATCTCATCTTTAAGTTTGACTTGTCATTTAAATCAGTCGGTAACAAAAAGAGAATGGCAAACCGCTCTAGGGTATCTTACCATCGAAGCTGAATATTATATTCCTGAAGATCCTTCTTCTGCGTGTTTGAGGATTAAAGGTCAACTACCTGAAGCGGCAAGTTTACAACTTCAAGGAAGAGGAGTTGAAGCGACTGCTCAACGTTTAGATGCAGGTACTCTATATGTAGAGCTATTTGACCCACAACCAGATCAAACATATCAGCTAATTATTAAATTCCTCAACTGGGAGCAATCTTTAAAATTTGTTGTTAGACTTCAAGAGGGAACAGGGAACAGGGAACAGGGAACAGTTTAGACTGTAGAGTAGAGGTTTTAAGTTCCATTAATATCACTTCTGACTTTTGACTTATAAATTTTCTTGTAAGTCATAACTTTTGACTTCTGACTTTAGTGAAATGATATAACGTGCCTATGCTTTCAAAGTTTTACAATTTAATTTATGACCGAAAATTTGGGTATCAAGCTTCCCCTTTTAAGGGGATAATAAATAAAAGTTTTCCTGTTCGTCAATCTTCTCCTTTTAAAGAAAAGGTAATTATTAATTATTAATTATTAATTATTGAAAAGCATCTACCAAAATTTATGTCTAATTTTTTTGGTTGGGAAGTGCGAAACCTTCCTCTATTAGGACCTCTATGGCGACAGATAGAAGCAGCACCTAAACCTGTTCCTGAAAATTCTATTCTATTGCGAGTCATGGTACAGGCGTTAGTTATAGTAGGCATTATTGCTGTAGATGTAGCCGCCGGGGTAGCAACAGACGAACTTCCTTTAACTGCTTGGGCCGCTCCATTAAGTATTATAGGGGCAATTTGGAGTTGGTATAACCGCTACAAACGAAACATACCAGCTAAATTTTGTTTGGCGATCGGAATGTTATTGGCGTTAGCTGATTTTTTGGGTAGGTTAGTTACTGAGTTGAGTGATACGCGACTGGTATTGGGGGAATTCTTGATTCAACTTCAGGTCTTACATAGCTTTGACTTGCCTAGACGGAAAGACTTGGGTTATTCGATGACTATCGGGCTAATTTTGTTAGGGGTCGCAGGTACTATCAGTCAAACTTTAACTTATGGCCCAGTGTTGCTGTTGTTTATAGCGATCGCTATTCCTTGCCTGATTTTAGATTATAGGTCTAGGTTAGGTTTAGAGTCCAGAATTATAGGTAAAACATCAGAAGTTAAGAAAAAGCAGAAGAAAATATCTTTATTAAATGCTACTTTATCTCCCAAGCGATTAACAATATTATTATTAGTAATTATTGGATTAGGTCTAGGAATTTTTGCTCTTTTACCTAGATTACCTGGTTATCAAGTACGAACTTTTCCTGTTAGTGCCCCAATTAATTTTGATGTAGAAAATTTTGATGGGCGAACTATTACAAATCCTGGTTATATTAGTCAAGGTAGAGGGGATGGAGATGATTCTGGTGGAGGAAGTGGAACTAATCAAGAATCAGGTCCAGGAACTTTAGATAATACTTATTACTATGGATTTAATACTAAAATTAATCAAAATTTACGCGGACAATTAGTTCCTCAAGTTGTGATGCGGGTGAGGTCGCAAGCTGAAGGTTTTTGGCGAGTTTTAGCTTTTGATAAGTATACAGGTGAAGGTTGGGAAATTTCTCGGAATGATAATTCTTTTACTTTAAATCGCCCTCGTTGGTCTTACCAATTTTATGTTAATTGGCCGAGGAATAGGTTTGAAAATGAAACTAGAGAAGTAATTCAAAGCTACACAATTGTTTCTCAGTTGCCGAATTTAATTCCGGCTTTATATCAAGCAAGGGAAGTATATTTTCCCACTGAAAAAATTGCCATAGATCCTGATGGTAATTTGCGTTCTCCTCTTGAACTTAGGGAAGGTTTAACGTACACAGTAATTTCTGATGTTCCTTATCGAGACCGTACTATTTTAAATCAAGCAGGTACAAATTATCCAGAAAGTATCAGCAAGTATTATTTACAAATTCCTCCAGAAATTGCGGAAAAGGTAAGACAAAAAACAGAGGAGATATTAGCGAACAAAAATAAAGTTGCTCAATCAAGTAATCCCATTACTTCACCTTATGAAAAGGCACTTTATTTATCCCAATATCTCAAACAAAATCCTAACTATAAACTGCAAAAAGAACCTCCATTTTTTGTTGAAGGTGAAGATTTAGTATCAGCATTTTTATTTGGTTATCAAAATAGCCCGGAAGGGGAAAAAATTATCGGCGGTTATGGCGACCATTTTTCTACTGTATTGACAATAATGTTACGTTCTATTGGCATCCCGGCAAGATTAGTAGCGGGTTATTCTCCAGGAGAATTTAATCCTTTTACTGGCTTATATGTGGTTAAAAATACAGATGCTTATATGATGACAGAGGTATATTTCCCTGGGTATGGATGGTTTGCTTTTAATCCTATTCCGGGAATGCCTTTAACTCCTCCTTCTATTGAAAAAAATCAAACTTTTAGTGCATTAATGACTTTTTGGCAGTGGGTAGCTGGTTGGTTACCTTCTCCTGTAACTGGTTTTTTAGAGAGATTTATTGGTGGAATATTCCGTTGGGTATTGGCAATTATTAGCTGGTTTTTTGCTCTGTTTTCTAAAGGTTTGCAAGGCATATTTACTGGTTTAATTTTAGCTACTTCTTTGGCTTTCTTGGGTTGGTTATTGTATATATTTTGGCGAGGATGGCGTTATGGTCGGTGGTTAGCTAAGTTATCTCCAGTGGAGAGTATATATCAACAAATGTTGAGTTTGATGGCGAGTAAGGGATTAGTTAAACATCATTTTCAGACACCTTTTGAATATACTCAAGCTATTAAGGAATATCATTCTATAAATGAAGTAGAAATAATTGAAGAAATTTCTCAAGCTTATGTGGGATGGCGTTATGGTAGTAAAGAAGTTAATTTAACTAGATTAAAAAATTTACTCCGAAGTTTAAAGCGAAGTATTAGGCGTAGGTTAAATTAAAGGAATAAGAAGAGGGTGATTACTAAAAAACTACGCTCGCTCATGTATATAGGAAGGAATGAGCAGGTTAAGACTTACAGCAGTTTTTATTTGGGTAGACCACAGTAGGGACTTTCCATGGAAGGTCTCTACAAGGTTTTGCTTGTGAATAAGAATCTCCTCATCTCCCTATCAATTTTTCTCTAGTGATCATAAATTGACCCTGGGGAATAGGGTGAATGCCTTCTGTCTTCTTCAATGTATCGACCCTATTATTTTTTTTCATTGACATTATTTATTTGATAAATGCCTAACTCTGTACCACATATTTTACAGAATTTGGCATCTATATCGTGGATAGAAAAACCACAACCACTGCATGATTTTTCTATATTTTTAGTTGTTTTTATCAGTTGTTTAATTAAATCCCCCAGTTGAGAAGGAATTAAACTAATACCTGTTAATATCATTAAAACGGTTAATAAACGACCACTTTCTGAAGTAGGAATTAGATCGCCAAATCCAACAGTTGTCATTGTAACAACTGAAAAATATACAGCATCTAAAAAATTCTTAAATGATTCAGGATTTACGCGGTGCTCTACTTGATAAATCAAGCCAGAAAAGATAAAAATAATTGTAAATAAAGTAAATAATATTCTGGCAAAAATCACTCCATCTTCTGTACTAATCTGAAAAATATAAATTTTGAATTTGAGAAATCGAATTAATTTTAGAATTCGGAACCATCTGATAATTCTAATAAAACTCAGTTCTAAAAAACCTGGAAAAATAGGTAAAATTGCCAGTAAATCAATAATAGAAAAAAAACTAAAAACAAACTTGATTTTTTGATCTGCACACCAAAATCTCAGTAAATATTCAACGGCAAAAAACACTAAAATAGCATCATTGATTAGTTCTAGTATAATAAAAATATTCTCTGGAATTGGATAAGTCTCGGCAACAAAAATAGCTGAAGAAAATAAAATCAAAAATAGCAGAATAAAGTTAATAGCTTTACCGATAGGAGTTTCAATATCTTCCAAATAAAATGCTAGATTTTTTTTTGTGAGTTCAAGTAACATAATTTCTCATCTTCTGCTTGAGAGCAGTAACTATCAAACTAAATTGTCATTATAATGTTTTACAATGAATCTGCCAATGTCTCTACAAGTTAATTATGTCTGACCTAGAATCAAATTTATCTGCTCTAGTTGCCAAGGTTTCACAACTGGAAAAATAACAAGTTACTCTCAAAAAATATGTTGTTAAGTTAAAACATACTTTAGACGAGCAAATAGAAAATTTTAATCATCGACCGGAAGCACAAGATATCGAAAATTTACAGGAAAATTTTGTTGCTTTAACTCTACGTTTAGATGAATTATTAGCTTTAAATAATCCCATAAAATCGACTACGGAAACTCAAGATCAATCTCCGGATAGTTGGCAAAAAACTGAATAATATCAAAATAAATTAGTATTTGACTGTACTGATATTTATGGTGTATTAATCGAAGCATTAGAAACAGTTCAAGCACGATTAATTATTGTTTTTCCTTGGTTAAAATGTAATAGTATTGATCGACATTTACTGAAGAAATTCAAGGATTGTTTAAACCACAATTTTCAGATAGATATTGGTTGGGGATATTTAGGCGATCGCTCGAATATTGGCAAAGGTTGGAAATATAATGCTTTGGTAGATTTACAAGAATTAGAAGAAAGTTATCCTGGTCTATTTCGGTTGAAGTTGTTAGGAACTCACGAAAATTTTCTGGTGTGTGATGAGAAGTTTGCTTTTGTGGGGAGTCATAATTTTTTAGCTTCTGGCGAGGAAAGTCTGGAACGATAAGTGGGTATTCGGACGACGGATATAAAAATTATTCAAGGATTAATTAACCGTTTTGATAATGCTGAAGTTTTGGAGGAAGCAGAAATTAATCGCAGATTTGCAGCAAGTGTGAAAAGTTTGGATGAGGTGGAATATTTGCCTGGAGTTATTGATGAGAATGAAATGGAATTTCAGGATATTTCGATGATGGTAGATGAAGATGAGGAGGAAGAAGAAGAGGGATATTTGCCTGGAGTTATTGATGAGAATGAAATGGAATTTCAGGATATTTCGATGATGGTAGATGAAGATGAGGAGGAAGAAGAAAGTCAAGAACTTGTGGTTAGTGCTGAGGAATTTTTGCGTAGATATAGTGAGGGAGAACGAGATTTTACTGGGATTAATTTGTCTGGTGTTGATTTGAGTGGGAAGTCTTTTGATGATTCAAAATTAAATTTGAGTAATGCTAATTTTAATGGTGCAAATTTGAGTGGAGCAAGTTTTCAATCAGTTAATTTAACAGGTGCAAAATTTCGAGGTACTGACTTATCTAAAAGTAAGTTAAATTCGGCAAACCTAAGTGAAGCTAAGTTGATTAATACTAACCTCTGTGAAGCTGATTTAAGTTCAGCGAATCTCAGTCAAGCTAAGTTGATTAATACTGATTTAAGTAAAGCAAGAATGGTTTCTACAAATCTAGAACAGGTAAAGTTTAGAAATGTGAATCTTAGTCAAACTTATTTATGTTTGGTAAATTTTACTAAATCTAACTTGAGTGGAATTAATTTTAGCCAAGCTAAAACACCAAACAAAAGCAACTTCAGTGGTGCAAATCTCACAAAAGCAAATTTTAGTGGCTTATTTTTAAGGAATACAGATTTTACGAATGTAAATTTGAGTCAAGCTGATTTAAGTAAAGCTAATTTGTTAAACGCAAACCTTAAAGGAGCAAAGGTACAAATGGTAAAAATTAACCAAGCACTTTGTAGTGAAGCAACTGTTTTTCCTGAAGGGTTTAATTATACTAAATTGGGTGTTTATTTTCTTGCTCCTAATGTTTCATTAAGAGGAGTAAATTTATCAGGCACTGATTTAAGGGGAGTCAATTTGAGTGGAGCAGATTTAAGAGAAGCAAATCTAGACGGAGCAATATTAGATAAAACTGATTTAAGATATGCAAATTTGAGTGGAGCAAGTTTAAGAGATGCAAATTTGCGAGAAGCTAAACTAAATGCAACAGAGTTAACAAAAGCTGACCTTCGTAATGCAAATCTTAATAGTGCAAAACTCAGAGGAGCTAACTTAATTTCAGCAGACTTACGAGCAGTTATAACATATTCTACTGATTTATCTGGTGCAAATTTAACTGATGCTAAACTAGGTGGAGAATTATTGGAAAAAGCTAACCTAAAAGGCGCAATAATGCCAGACGGTTCAACCCACGAATAATATAAATAGTAGGTTGGGTTGACAAAGGAAACCCAACTAAAAAGTTTGGTCGCCCTTCATAGTAATGTATCAAATCCGGTACATCAGTGTAATTGGCGTTGCACAGTGACGAATGATTCTAGATTTTGGATGCCTGAATTTGGAATTGGGGAATTACTAAAATGATTAGTTAATGGTTTTTTTAGTCAAAGTCCGAGCCAATTTTTGGCAGCATCATTCCATAATGTGCAACCCCGTGTAATTAGATAAAGAGGGTGGGAAGTTTGAAGAGATGGGTAGATAAAGAAAGATGTGGCAATGGCGCATCAGTTGGAAAATTTTTTTATACCGAACCCGAGCGGACTTGATATGAGAAATATTATAGACAGAACTTACGCATTTTTCCAACAAAAACACTACATATACCATAGTGCTATAGTTTTTATCTACTATATGTAGTGCTTTTGCTTAAGTCCTGATAGAAATATTACAGCAGTCGCCATTATTATTAGGACATTCTCGCTCCTCTCAAATTGACAAATTTATTCCGTACTGCAAGTTTAACTTTAGACTTCAGATAGATGGAAATGCTCAACACCTTTAAGGGAGCAAGATGCTCCCACTCTCATGCTCCATAACCAAAATAATTACAATACACTACTACCAAAAATGTATCTATATACTTTTTTCTCTTCTCCTGACTCCTGACCAAAAAGTAAGGTAAATAGCTTCCCCTTTTAAGGGGATGAAAAAGCGGCCGTTAGCGCAGCTTCCCGTAGGGTGGGATGGCTCAGAAACCTGCGCCATATCCAATCGACCAAGAGAAAATCAACTTCAGTATTTTCGTAGCCTCCCTATTCCATGAGGTACTGATAACTGATAACTGAAATGACTTCTGACTTCATAACAACCCTCCTCGCTGAATTCTCTGCTGTTGTATAGTCTCCTTCTTAGCAAAAGCAGCATCTAGTTGATCCAATAACTTCCCAATCTTTTCCTTTGCCTCCTTGCTAGTCTGAGGTTGCCTGTTTAACCACGACGTTGCCCTTCTTCGCCCCTTTTGACTTGCCACAATTAAAGCACCCCAAGCAATAGCATTAGTTTCAGCTTGATTTACCCTTAAAGCAGCATCAACTCGGTTGCGCAGACGACCAGTATCATTTTGCAGTAATTTACCAATCTCATAAGTGCTGCTCAAATTATTTTCAAACACACTTAGACTTTCTTGCCAACGACCATCAATTAAACCAGCCAAAACTTTTTGACTTGGACTTGCCCAAGAAGCGATCGCCTGAGCTTCTGTAATCTTGGCATGAAATTTAATTAAATCAAATTGAGCTTGTGCTTTTTCAGGCCATTGAGATTCATCCATTAAATTCTTTCGCAAAGGTTGAATTAAAGCAAAAGCACCAGACCATAAACCATTACGAGCTAATCTCAAGGTATCTTTATAATAGCTATCTGCAATAGGAATTTCGTCAAGAGAAATTTTCTCTAACTCAATCGGATTAAGTATAAACTTTCGTGGCTGAATCCAATAAATATCAAAATCAGGATCTAATCCCACAGTTTGCTCAACCACCAACTCTGGATCTCCTCCTCCCGTCATTTCCTGCCAGATGGGAGCTTGACCAGCAGCACTTTTCCATTCCAACATTGAACTCAAGTAATTTTTTTTGGGGTTGTAATTGACAATTTGCCCATAAGGAATAGCTTTATTATTTTGTAATCTTTGACCACTGACAGTAAACCAAACTCCGGCAGCAGGAACTTTGCCTTGAAAACGACGTACTGTTGTTACAGGTAAAGGTTGATTTGAGCCTTGAGGAGCAGAGGTAGACTCAATAGTAGATGAAATTACAAAAGATTCAGCAGGACCTTGGAGTGGTAAAGTATTAACTAATCGAAAATATGGTTTACTGCCTTCTCTTTGGTTAACAGATAAAATTGATTGATAGACTCGCAACTCTACTAATTCCCGACAAGGAGTTTCACAGGGCAAAGAAGCTCTTGAATCAATTTGCTTCATTACTGGCACCAATACATCTAAACCAGAATCTGTTGTTGTACTAGGAAGAGAAAAAGTTTCTCCGGTACTAAATCCTCCCTCTTTGATACTACCTTTAATTTGTTCAAGAGTTTGCAAAGATTTATTCCCGGATATATAAAATTGAGTCCACTGTGGTAATGATTGATTAAACCAGACTATAGCATTCGGATCGGAAATTAACTTTACACTAATCCATGCCCCCATTGCCATGACACCAGAGCCACCAAATAATAAACTTACCCCTGCCCATTCAACAATCCATTTTTTCCAAGGTAAGGATTTTAAAGAAAACTTTTGAGATTTAGATAATTTCCTCTGATGCCTAGATTTAGGGGCAGAAGTTATCCGGCTAATTTGTAGAGTTTTCTTACTTCTAGGATAATAAGATTTCTGAGCTGTTTTAGCAACTTTGGGAAACTTAGCTTGATTGTAACTGACTTTGGAACCTTGAATCTTCCTTTTCATCATCCTAGCAATACCTGCTCATAGCGCTGACCTTGAACTTCCCAAGTATACTCCGTTTCTATCAGCGATCGCCCATTTTCTGACAACGTTTGTCTCAACTGCCCATCCTCAAATAAGCGACTAATGGCCTCTACATACTCTGCTACTTGATTTGCTCTTAATGCTTTTAGTGGTGTATTTGCACCATCAACTGCTAGACCTTCTAAACCACGGTCACTGGCCACAACAGGCGTACCTGCTGCCATTGCTTCTAAAGTTTTATTTTTAATTCCAAAACCAGTACGCATCGGAATCACACAAACAGTCGCTTGATGTAAATATTCTGCCATTGAAGGTACGCGACCTGTAACTTTTACTCCTGGGCGAGTTGAAAGTTCCTGCACTTCTGGTACTGGTCTCGCCCCTACCAGAGCTAAAGTTGTATCAGGATAACGCTCTTGTACCTTAGGTAATATTTCCAAAGTCAGAAAGCGAACTGCATCAATATTAGGAAAATTATCCATAGCTCCCACAAAAATTAATTGATGTCCCCCTGGGTCGTTACTTCGATAGGGAAACTGAGTAAAATCTACCCCATTAGGAATAACTGATATTTGACTATTGGGGTTAAACTCTTGCAGTTGTTTCCCATCTTCCTCAGTTGTTGCGACTATACAGGAAAATTTTGAGCAGTAGCGTTTTTCATAACGAAGCAGTAAGGGAAGATTCAGTCTATCTCGCAATGGTTTTTCTGCTGTACCAGTTTCTAACTGTTGCTTACAAGTACCATAAACCGAACTATGGACATTAACTAGAGTTTTTAGTTGTTGTTGCCATTGAGGGCGAATATAAATTTCATTCACACAATGTTCGCAAGTAATGGCCTCACATTTACCTGCTGCCACAAACTCATCCACCCAATTTTGCATTGTTGGCGAATATATTGAAAGAACACTTGGTGGAGTACCTTCAATCAGAAAATTACTAAAACGTCTTAGTTTTACTAATGTTCCTTTTGTTGGTTCTTGGGGGCGCGGAAATACGGCCAACTCTTCTACATAAGATCGCAATGAATCTATTTCTGAATCATTGACATCTGGAGACAGTTGTGTTAATAAAGTAACAGAATGTTTTTGACTCAAATATTTGAGTAGATTAAAAGTTCTAACTTGCGTACCACCTCGACTGGGAGGATAAGGAAAGGTGGAGGAAAGCATTAAGATTTGCATAAAGTTTGTAAGTTCCCCTAGATTTTTCTTTATATACAGGTAATTTATTATATTTAATGGCAATATTATATAGCGTTTCCCAAGCTAATGAGGTACAGTTGTTTTTCTTCTTTATCGATTCCTACGGAACGAGAATTACGACTCCCTACTCCCTACTCCCTAAAACCAAGGAATTTTGTACCTGCCACTTTTTGGGAATTACTATATTATTAATTTTAGTTAGATTTTAAATATTTTAATTTTACAAATAGATTTTATGGTGGAAAAGTCAAATATAGTTAAGGCATTAAAAAAACCAAATCTAGCCTTGAAGAAAGGTAAGCGTTTTGTAGCACATAATCTGGAAGATGTTATCAGAATTATTACCCAGCAACACAAACTTTCAGAAATAGTTAATCAAAAGGAAATTCGAGTGGCAGGTATGAAACGCAGTGGGAATCATGCCATTATTAACTGGGTTAAAAGTCAACAGAATGGTGATGTAGGATTTATTAATAATGTATTAGCTAATCAAAACCCCTATCGGTACAAGTATGAAAATCTACGAGATAAATTTCCAGAACATAAATGGGCAATAGAACATAACCGCCAACAAGCTAAAGGAAATTTTATTAAAAGAGATTGTTTGATTTACAGCTATGAATATTTTCCCCTGGAGCAGATAGCAAATGATAAATTTGAACGTAACCACGATATATACTTAGGAAAAAGTGCTACTAGGTACGATATACTTATTATTAGAGACCCTTTTAATCTGCTTGCAAGTAGACTAAAGATATCTTCTAAGGTGGCATATTTTTTATCAGTAAATTCTCCGAATAAAACCATGATTGATTTGTGGCTAGATTATGCAAAAGAATATTTAGGAGAAACAAATTATCTCAAGCACAACAAAGTTTGTGTCAATTATAATCAATGGTTTGCTGATGTTGAATATCGGCGAAATATTGCGGATAAACTCCAAATGGAATTTTCTGATGCAGGAATTGATATGGTAACGAGTTTTGGTGGAGGTAGTTCATTTGAAGGAAAAGAATTTGATGGCAAAGCAACATCAATGGATGTCTTAAACCGATGGCGAAAAGTAGTCGATAATCCTCAATACAAGAAGTTTTTTAATCGGGAAATATTTGAATATTCAGAGCGAATATTTGGTCATATTCCCGGCACAGAATCTTTAATGAATTAAGTAACAATCAGTCAAAAAAATTACCATTAGTTATCATTCAAGACCAGGTTAATTATCTATTAAAATTATTTCATCAAATATATAATTTATTATGACAAAAGTTAGCGTTTGTATTCCCACTTATAACCGAGCTAATTTGCTGCCTTATGCAGTAAATAGTGTTTTGAACCAAACTTATGATGATTTTGAATTAATCATAACTGATGATGGCTCAAAAGATAATACTGCTGAAGTAGTTAGTCAGTGGAATGACTCTAGAATTCACTATATTCAGCATCCTCAAAATATTGGACGTAGTAAAAATATGCGTTCTGGTTTTGATGCTGCTACAGGAGATTATTTTATCAAATTTGATGATGATGATGCCTTGACTCCAGAATTTTTAGAGAAAACTGTGGCAGTATTAGATGAGATGCAAAATGTAGATTTTGTCTGTACAAGTCATTGGGTTATTAATGAAAAAAGTGAACGGGAGGAAGATGCCACGAGAGAGAATGCGGCTAAGTGGGGAAAGGATAAGTTGGAGCAAGGAATTATCCCTAACTTGCTTAAAGAAACATTTCAATACCAAAGTTTGCAGGTGGGTTCAACTTTGTTTCGTCGTTCTTGCCTACAAGAAGTTGATTATATGCGGCCTGAAGCAGATGGATGTGAAGACTTTGATTTGCTGGTCAGATTAGCAGTAATCGGAAAAGTTGGATATTTTATTCCAGAATATCTCATGGAATATCGTTTTCATAACCGTCAAACCAGTTTAAAACAAGATATTCACTTTTTATCTGCTAAAACTTTCTGTATTAATAGTTATAAATTTGATGATCAGAAGTTGGAAAATTCACGTTTATTTAAGTTAGCAGATACGAAACAGAATCTAGGAATTAGATTAATTGAAAAGGGTGAAAGTGTTAAAGGGAGAGAGTTATTACAAGAATCAAGCCAAATGCTAGGAACTTCATTCAAGACTAGATTTGCTTTAGTATTATCTTACCTACCCCTAAATTTACGACAATTTGCTTTGCAAAGTTTTAGGAAATTTCGTCCTCAAGACTATGCAGACCGAGTTAGAAAAGCAACTACTTAAGTTGGAAATAACTGGTAGAATTTTTTAGTGGCGTTGGTAAATGGAAAGATGAACTGAGCAATCTACTCATAGGATGGGTAGGGCCAAATGGAATATGTAGATAGTGCTGGAGCTAAAGTTAGCCTATGCAATGCCCAGAGTGTGCTAGTAAACATATCCGCAAAAATGGTCATCGAGGAGACAAGCAAAATTATCTATTGTTAGATGTGGTCGCCAGTTTATAGAAGTCTATAACAAACCTGGATATAGCCTGGATACCAAAGCTTTATGAAGAGAAATTTATGTCAATGGTATGGGGTTCCAGGGGATTAGCTGAGTTACTGGGGTTGCCCATGGCACAATTATTAATTGGGTCAGACAGGTAGGAAAACTTTTACCTGATATTTATGACTCAGAAGTAATCCCAGAAGTTGGAGAATTGGATGAGTTACAAACTTTTGTCTCAAAAAAAAATCAAGTTTGGATTTGGACAGTGATAGACCACTTTCGGCCAGGGATTGTCGGTTGGGTCATCGGAAACCGTAGTTCTGAAACTTTTATTTGGCTCTGGCAAGCGATTGCTAACGCTTGTTGGCAATGCTATTTCTGGGTCAGTGATGGGAATCCTGTTGATAAAGTCTT
Source organism: Okeania sp. SIO2F5 (assembly GCF_010692685.1). NCBI lineage: Bacteria > Bacillati > Cyanobacteriota > Cyanophyceae > Oscillatoriales > Microcoleaceae > Okeania > Okeania sp. SIO2F5. The sequence goes on from NZ_JAAHGU010000043.1 coordinate 34,557, forward strand.
TATTCCTGAGCAAGACCAAATTATCAGTAAGACCTAAATGAGGAGGGTGGAAGGAGAAAATACTCGTTTACGGCACTACCCCCGCTCGACTGCACCAGAAAACATTGTGCTACTCCTTGCTCTGTAGAGATGCTGAAGCATTCCATCAGACTTTTAATTCATTAGAGTTGTCGCTTTATAACTTAAAAAAATCCCAAAAACCTTGTTTTGTAAGGATTGTAGCTATTGGATGGCAAAAATGCTGGGAATTATTGCTCTGTCTAGGTTAGAGTGATTTTTTCCCTTTATTTAGCGACAACTCTATTATCTCAAGTTTGGAGATGTAACTGTTCCTGCCTGATTTATCTTTGAATTTACCAACGCCTTTTTAGCGATCGCCACTCAATCAATTTTCCTACAAGATGATGATTACTCAATATTGGCTTGGCAATGATACAGGCCATTTTTTTTGCCCAAGTCCTGTTATATCAAATCCGGTTGAATACTTATCATATATTTGGGGGTGGGGAGTAGGGGAGTAGGGGAGATTGAACTAATTATAGAATTATAAGCATATATTATATAACCGGATTCTATATTACAGCGGTTTTCATATTGATCAACCACATCGTCACAATCAAAATCCTTTAGGGACGTTCCAGAACGTCCTTACTGTGGTCTACTTAAATGAAAAGCGCTGTAAACCCGCCACACAAAAGATAAATATAAATTTATAGCAGTCGAAGGAAAGCTTAGGAAAGATCAAAAGCTTAAAACTCAGGCAACATAAGATTTTTCCTTCTTCCTTATTAGTCATAGCAATATAGTCAAAAGTTACTCTTGGTCTCTTTAACAGATGTTCAAAACGGTGATTGAAACTCTCCGTAAATTTAACAATTATATTAGGAGGCAGTGCCTATTGTGATGAGCAACTTTTGACTGAATTTTTGACGCAGGCTAACTGCCTGCGCTATGTTACACTACTGATACTCGGATTACACTCATCCTAACTAGCAGCAGCGTCAGCTTCTCGGAGAGCTTTGAGAATTTCAGGACGTTTCATACGCGCATAGCCACGAAGTTTCCGCTCTTGGGCAATTTTCTTCAGTTGTCTGAGTGATTTGGTATCATAATCATCAATGGGAACTTCTGGCTCTGCAGCAGCTTGAGCTTTAGTCTTTCTAGCAGTAGTTTTTGTTGTACTCGACTTAGACCTTGATGATGTAGAACTTGGTTTACTCTTGGTTGTTGTCTTACGCGGTGTCTCAGCTTTAGTTGCAACTTCTTCGCTAGAAGTGGCTTCTGGTATTGTTTGTAATTGACGCCGAACCGCAGATACTTGAGTTTTTAAGTCATCTTCAATATCTTGAACTAACTGGGAGAACTGATTAATTGTTTTGACAATTCCTTCCAGTTTTTTCTCTATTTGTTTATCGAGATCGTCAAGTTGTTTTGATAATAAGTCCACATTCACTCCTGATAAAGAATTAGAGGTTGTTTTATTTGTTGTTGAGCTTGTGATTTTTCTTGCCAATTTTTCTACCTTATCGTTAACTGAATTTTCTAGATTTGTAATCAAATTTTTGAGCTGTTCAATTTGAACAACATCCGTCCCTCGAACCTGCAAAGATTTTACTTGTTTTTTGAGTACCTCCTCATTTTTCTTGATAGATTGATCGATTTTTTTTGTGAGAGAATCTACTTTTTTATCGAATGATACCTCAAGTTGTTGCATTAGATGCTCAAAGTCTGGTGTTTCTACAACAGGTGGTTGAGTTAACTGCTCTATCTCTGCCACAGCTATCTTTGCTTGTTCATCTGTCATTTCATAAATCCAGGCCCATAGTTCCTTGATTTCAGCTTCTTTTGCAACTTGATACCAATCAGCACCACGAACTATTTCGTATTGCTGCTCGGAATCGTCATGATCTGTCAATCTCACAATTAATGGGATTAAGTTACTGCCTTGTTCAGAAAGACTCTTAACTAGAGCTTCATGTCTTTCAGCAGGAATATCTCTTACCTGAGAGTCTGGTACAGTGATTTGGGATATGGGAGTCAATTCCAAACTTACTGGTTGTACTGGTAAATCTTCTTGTCGATTTTTTCGCTTCGTTGATGAAACCATTTGCTTTCAACTTTCCTTGGTTCCTAAAATCAAATAAAGGTTTTGGGCTAATACTGCCTAGATAGCATTCTCCCGGTTACATTTTTTTTGTGGCTCCTCATTTATCACTTTTGATGATAAATTCAAGATTTCCAGCTATTACAGCTATTGGAAAAACCATAATTTCATCACAGTTTGATAAAATAGGATTAAGTGTCGGGAGGTGAGCAAACTGCTTAGTGCTGCCAAACAGGACTTATGATTATTGCATAATCTGGGAAATTATAATTAATTCTCAGGCTAGAAATTCATACAGCTATAAGTAAGTACGATCTCCAACATTACTTTTTGAACTTGTTGGTTTTTGCTATGCCTTAGTTTATTTTTTTTCTTACCCAGATTTTACTTTCACAAAGTTACTTTAGCATACTTTCATTGACTATGGAAGACAAATAATTTATCATCTTAGTAGCAATTGATTTTTTGCTATGAACTCAGTTAACACTTATAGCAGGGAAAAGCGGTGTGACCCCGCGGGGTGCGACAGACGCATGGGAAAAGTATTTCTCTGTCTTACGGTTCATCATTAACATAAGTCCTGACCAACTCGTTCCTTGCTATACTACCTTTTGTTGCAGTTATCACTTTAAGACTACAATTTTGACTAGGTATTACCCAGTTAGGATTGTAGGAATGGCGCTCTGCTTCAATTACTCTGAATTAAATTAGCTTATGGCAGTAGATTTTATGGCCATATCAGGGAGCGATCGCATTACTCCATCCAAATATCTGTAGTTATTTTTTAACTTTTTTGCAAAAAATAGTCAAGGTGTACCTATCTGATTAATAATAATATTAATTGGTTGATTTTTGCAAGTGAGGAACAGACGATCGCATGGATGTTAAGGATTTAAAATTTCTATTAAAATTACTGAGCTATAAAAATTATCAAGTATCTTTTACTAAAATTCAACTAGAGTCTGAAATGAAGGTCTCTGAGAAAAATGAAATTTGCTCCAGACTTTGCGATCGAGGGTTGGTAAAATTTACTGGAGAAGTTACAAAAATTAATATAGCACCTCAAGGAAAATCACTCCTAAATAATAAAAAAGCTGTTAACTTACTTACCACCGAAGAATTGAAAGTGCTCAAAGCAACTGCTAAAGCTGCTATTTCTCCAGCGGAGACTGGTCTTGATACTAGCTATAGGAAAGCTGTTATCACAGACTTACTACAGCAAGGTTTGATTAAAGTTATAGATCAAAAAATCAAAGATGTTTGGTTGACAGAAAAAGGAAAGCAATTTTTGTGCCAAGAATATTCTTCTCGCAGCACTGCAAAAGAGATATCCTTAAAAATGTTAAGCGACTATCTTGATTTAATGCGTACTAACTGTTCGCTTTACTTCCCTAAACAAGAAAAACAGCAGTTTTCCAAGATGCCTGATCAACCCACTGACTCTGAGATTTTAGCTGTGATTCGAGATTTAGACCAAAATCTAGGCACAAATAACTATCTACCCATTTTTCATCTGCGACACAAATTACAACCTCCTTTATCTAGAGAAGAACTAGATCTAGCACTTTACCGTCTAGAAAAAAGTGACCAGATAGAATTAAGCTCCTTACAAGAAGTAAGCTCCTACACTCCAGAACAATTTGAAGCAGGTATACCTCAAGATATTGGTGGAAGTTTGTTTTTTATAATTCCCTACTAAATTTTCCGGTGTTGGTGATTTGAGGTATAATATCCTGTGTCCCCTCCGGGGGAGCTACGCTAATGGATAAGAGCGTGAACAAAAAACCTTCTCCTTCTACTACTCTTTCTTCCCTCCTGACTCCTGACTCCTAAATCATTAAGATTAATATCATACACGCGCTTCAGCAACACCAATTTTCCTATATCTGCTATCGTAATTCTCTAACCAGTCCAAAAAATATTACCAGTTTATAGTATGACATCTATAGATCAGATTATTCAAAGAGAAACCAATCCTTTCGATCAAGTAACTCTTTATACTATTAATTTTTGGCAAGAGCAACAAAATCCTAACTGGAATGTCGATTCTATCCATCAAAATATTATCTCTGATATAGAAACAGTGCTAGAGCAGGTTGCCCAGGAAAATCGTCCCCGAACTTTGATACTGACTGGTGACTCTGGTTCTGGTAAAAGTTATCTTTTAGGAAGAATCAAAAAATTATTCAACACAAAAGCTTTTTTCGTTTATATTGATCCTTGGCCTGATAGTGATTACATTTGGCGTCATATTTTGCGTCAAACAGTAGACTCTCTGATGAAAACTCCAGAGGGTCAAACAGATTCTCAGTTGTTACTATGGTTAAAAGGTCTACTAGATTCACAAAATAGTAGTTTATTCCAAAAAATTATTGGTGAAAGAAAAGTATTTATTAGAAATCTCAAAGGTATTTATTCTTCTGGAATTTATAATCCTAATGATTTTTTCAGCGCCTTTTATCATCTGTTAAATTCAAATTACATATCGATTGCTTGTGAGTGGTTACGGGGGGACAATTTGGACGAAGATGATTTAAAATCTTTGGGAATTAAAAGTAGTATAGATTCTGAAGATTCTGCTCAGAAAATTATGACGAATTTGGGAATTATTTCGGCTGCATCTCAACCGATTATTTTATGTTTTGATAATCTTGATAATATTCCTCGGTTATTGGATGGCTCGTTAGATTTACAAGCATTATTTAATGTCAATTCTAGTATTCATACTCATTGTCCACAAAATTTTCTGATAATTATTAGTATTATTACGAGTACATGGAAACAAAATTATGAATGGATTCAACCTGCAGATAAAACTAGAGTAAATGCTGGATATTTTCATCTTAAACCAATTACTTTAGAACAGGGAAAAGCAATATTGGCAGCTCGTTTGAGCCCTTTGCATTCTCTAGCAAAACCAAAGCCTAAATCACCTATATTTCCTTTGTCAACAGAAATATTAGAACAGAAGTTTTCTAGAGGTAAAACTCTGCCTCGTAATATATTGGAATTGGGACGTAAGGAATACGATCGATACAAAAACAAATTATTATATGAGTCAGGAAATGTCCAAAAATTAACACCAGAAACAAAATTAGAAACTTTTAAATTAATTTGGCAAGATAAATATCAAAAAACTCAGAAAAAAATTAATAAAATTACCGATTTTGCAGCACAAGAATTGATTAGAATGCTACAAGAAGTATTAATTGCTGTAGAATGTAAAGAGGTAAAAACTAAATTATTAAGCGGTAAATATGCTAGTCATTCTTTGAGCTATCAACAACAAAATAAAGAGGGAATTATCGGTGTTGTTTGGACAGAAGATAAAAATATGAATAGTTTTTATAATACTATGAATGCTTGCCAGAAAGTGGCAGATAAAAGTTTATGCCAAACTTTATATCTAGTGAGAGCTGCTGAGGTTGGAAATGCCAAAAATATGAGCAATAGAATATATAGAAAAATTTTTAAGGGTAGGTTGAAAAATTGTCATATTCAGCCCAACCTGAAATCTGTATATTTTTTGGCTACATATCATAGTTTGGTGAATGCTGCTCTAGCTAATGAATTAATGATTGAAGGTAAGATTATTAGTCTCAAAGAGTTAGAAGAAATAATTTGTGAATCACAGATTTTAAACAGTTGTAGTCTATTACGAGATTTATCTGTAGTTGACTCAACAGATAATCAAGAACAACAAAGCGATTCAGATTTATCAGATTTAGATGAGGTGAAGGATTTTGTGGTAAATTTAATTAAAACAGAATGTTTTATGGAGCGCAAAAACATAATTGAAAATACACTAAATAAATTTATTAACATAGAGCAGTCAAAAATTTATACAATTATTGAGGAACTTGAAGGAGAACAGAAAATCAAAAATATTACTCCTACATCAAAATTAGATCGAAAACTAGTTTGTTTTATTCCTATTTAATAACGAACATTTAATTAAAGTTAGGAACGATAAATTAAAATCAATATTTAGTAGATCAAACTGATAGTTTTTGAAATTTTTTTAGTGATCTTAACTGCTTAAAAACCTGGAAAATCAGGATAGTTTGTCAATGCCAATAACTAATAAACCTCAACTACAGTCTCCCCCATTCAGTGTTACCAATGTTAAAGTTGCTTTTGAGTGCCCGCGTTTATTTTATCTCAAACAACGTTTTGGGGGCGACCATATATTTTTGCCAAAAGATTATATCCAGGAAATTGATAGTGCTTTTCTCGACTTAGCTAATCAGTTGATTAATATGATTAGAGAAGAATCTAGGATTCAAGCTTTGTTTAAGGGGAAGTTTGAGGAATTGATGGTAGAAGTGATCGCTAATCAAATACAACAATTATTTTATGAGTTGATTTTCTTTCCTTATTTAGACACAATAATTACAAAGGATTCTAGTCTAGCAACAGCACTCTATCAAAGTTGGCAGGTCTTAATTAAACTAATTTTAAATATATCTAAAATTATTGTTAAAAATCGGCGTTACTGCCATGAAAGTATTGTAGTTCGTCGCACATTAATTACAAGGGAAATACTACTAGATTATACTTTTAAAATACCAGATGGTGAGAATCAAAAGTTAACAGGAAAAGTTAATAATTTAATTTTTGATTTTGAGTATCGTCGTTTATGTGTGGTTAATTATCAGACTTATGAAACTGTAGAAGTATCGTCTCAGTTAATGGCGGTTGCTTTGTATAGTTTTCTACTGAAGCAAAAGAAAAAAGTGCCTGTTAATGCGGTTGTTTATTGGGTTTTGCCTGAGTTTGGAGAGTATCATTATTCATGGGAAAAACTTGAGAATATGGTGGAGAGTTTAATTCCTGCTAAGTTACAGGAGATGCGGGTGTGGTTAAGGTGGGAGGAGTCTCAACCAGACCCACCTCCAGCAACGGAGCATGAGTATTTATGCGATATTTGTCCTCAGAGGGAAAAGTGTCAGAGTTTTTTTGATAGGGATTGGTAGGAGTTATCAAAAGTAGGTTGGGTAGAACGAAGTGTTAGCGTTTGCGCAGCATTCTGTAGGAAACGTTTGACAGGATTCATGTTCTTCACCAAGACTTACTTCTCTGGCAGTATCGTCCTTAGTCCTTCAGGCTTATCCGCTTTTAGCCCATGCACCCTCGAGTAATGGTTGTTAACCCATTAAACCTGAGCTGCGAAGTCACTCCCTAGCTGAGAGGGGAGGAATTGAACCTGCATAGGGTATGAGTTTTTAACCTTTTGGTTAAAGGGTCATGTTGCAGTCATGGCTTCTTTGACCCAACGAGTCGCACTCAACCCAACCTACGGATACTTGGTATTTTTGGTGTGAGGGAATGCGATCGCTACTTTCTATTCTGGTATATATGCTATTTTTCTGAGTTTTTCGTAGGTTGTTTTCCCGAAACCAATTCCCTTTTTAGTTTGTTGTTTAAGATTTTCCCAAGTTAAGTTTTCTCCAGACTGTTTCCATAACATTAAGCTCGTAACGTTGAGAAACTGCTTGAATCTGTTTTGGTAATGTATATTGTACAAATCTATTGTTAGGGTTAATTTTACAAGGCAGTACACCTAATATTTCTATGTCTGGTTTATTCATCATTTGTCTAAAACGGTTAACATCTCGCTGAAGATAATTTTTAACATTAGATAAACCTTGATTAGCAAATGGTTTTAAGTCTGAAGGAATGATTAAATAGTTAGCACTAACTAGGGGAACAAAGGCATACAAATTCAAAGAAGGTGGTGTATCTATCAGGGCAATATCATATTTTTATTAGACAAATTTTAGTTTTTTTATTAGCGCAGTTTGAGTACTTCTCAGACCGTTTAACTCACCTTCAAGATCCATTAAATTTATATGAGAAGGAATTACATCTACTTCTGGATTATTAAACCTAGAAGCTCTAGCTACTTCTGGAATACTAGAATATTCATCGTATCTCAACACATGATAAATATAAGAGTCTTTGATATCATCAAATTGTTCATCATCAAATTTAATTAGACCTGTCGCAAAAGTTGTATTCGCCTGACTATCTAAATCAATAACAATAACTTGATAACCTTTTTTACTCAAAGCGGCAGCTAAATTAACCACTGTTGTCGTTTTTCCAACTCCACCTTTATTGTGATAGACAGCAATTACTTTCATAGAATTTCTCCTACCTTGATTAATTGGATTAGACTCTGTTTCAATGTTTACTAAGTTTTCCTGATTTTCGGGAATATTGCTAACAATTTCTTTTGTCTCAGATTGAGTAGCGATCGCCTCACTTACACCTGCTTTTTCTACCGGAGTTTCTGGTATATTACAACTCTCTTTTTGACGCAAATAGTCTCGACCTACTATTTTTTTAATTTCTTCTATTTTGTCATCAATTTCAATTCCCAAACAACTAAAAATTAACTCAATCTTATTTCTGTCTCTTTGATAAATCCTAATTTATTTAGCATTAGTTAACAACCCATATTTTACATTTATACTTGTTAAATAATGCCTCAGTTTTCGTTGATGGCGGTCTAAATTTTCTCTCGGATGTTTTGCCTCCATAACTAAACTCAATGGAGAATCTCCATCTAAACGAAAAGGTAACTTCTGGACAGCAAATGATAAAAAGTCTAAACGGATACTACCCAAAGTTAGTTCTTGATGTCAATGTTCGATACCGTATCCTAATTTTGGCAGTAGATAACTAACAATTAGTTTACTTTCTACTTCGCTTTCATTGCGACATAAGTCTGGATTAAAACTCAAGGTGATTATTCCTTAATTTTGAATTTTTTCCTTGATTAATTTATCCGATCCTATCCAACGGATTAATTGATGTCAATCTTGACAATTTGATTCAGTTGTATTACTTTTTTTTCAGTATTTTTACAGTTTTATACCAATTTATAAAAGTGGTATTATCAATTAATTTTATTCTGCTTGGGGTTATTTTTCTAAGAGCATCTTGCTCCCGTTGAGTATCAAGATACCCTATAAAAAAAATCCGGTCAAAATGCCGGATTATATAAAAATTGATAAATGAAAAATTAGTGGTATGTGTTAATGGGGTTTGAATCCCTATTAAAAACCTTGAGAAGCTGATAGCTAATAGCTGATAGCTGACCGCTTTCCTGACTAAAATTACTGGGAAACTTTCTGAGCATCATACTCTTTAAAAGTTAGGTAAAACTTAGTTTTATCATACAGATGACATTTCTCTGTTATCTCCTTCATTAAAGACCAAGAAAACTTAGTTTCATAAAGTTTATCTCCCCATTGATCCTTCAAAAATTGATGTGCTTTCCTGAGATTATATGAAGGAATTCCTGTAGAGACATGATGGGGAATATGCACATTAATATCATGGCAAAGAAACTCTACCCACCGGGGATAATCACAATGTACTGTACCAAATAATTGAGCCTCCGCTTCATTCCACTCTTCTACAGGAGTAAAAGGAATTTCTGGTACTGTATGGTGAACAATAGTAAATGTACTCATCCAGAAATGGTAAACCAACCAAGGCATTAACCAAAACTTGACCAGACCCCACAGGCCAACTGTAGCGATAAGCAGAGGAAAGGCGATCGCGCTAAACCCGAAAACTACCAACGCAGAAAACTTGACATCTTCCCTATCTTTAGCTTCAAATTTTCTCCAATCAAAATGGACAACCGCCCAGTGAGCAACAGATCCTAACCACCAAAATCTTCCACGCATAAACTGATACACTGACTGCATCAAGCTACCTGCATTCCCATAATCTTCTGGATACCAAGGTTGCCAAGCATTATCTTCCCCCATTTTATTCGTATGTTTGTGGTGATAATTATGGCCTATTCGCCAGCCATGAAAGGGATAAATTAAAGGCAAAAACACTAAGTGACCAACCAGGTCGTTGACCCAGCGACGGTTAGCAAAAGAACGATGACCGCAGTCATGGCCAATAACAAAAAAACCAGTCAATGCTGTGCCAGTGAAAACCCAAAGTAGGGGCAATAAAAACCAAGGTGTAATTGTTAGTCCCCAGTAACCTAATACAACCATAAAAATATTGACTGCTACCATTGTCCATGTTTTCCATTTATCTTTGAGAAAAACTTCACGAGGTAGAGTTTTTACAATATCTTTAAGTTGTAGTTGCTCGTTTCTAATCTCAGAATTTCCATGAGTAGATTCTGCAATTGATACTGTCATAAATTATTTGAGTTCTCCGTATTTTTTTTGTGGTTATGTAGTAGATTTATGATTCCGAAAAAAAACGCCAGCGCAAATACTTTGCTGGCAGTTTTGACCACAGAAAGTAGTTAACAGAAATTTTTAAGACATACTAGAACTTAGTGAATCTTAGTCAATTTTGTACACAATAACACTGTAGTAAAACCTTTCTTGTTACATCATAATCTTGTCATTATCAAAGTCAATTAATTGATTTGGTTACTACTACTATCTGATTTTTTATTCATCAAGTTGAGCAATCATTTATTTATTCACGATTTTTATTGATTGAATTATTTTTCAACCTCTGAGACTAATTTTCTAAGTTTCGTTCTTTTATAGTCCGCAATTCCAACAATAAAGTTTCTACTTCTGCCTCAAGATGGAGCAACTTAACTTGTTGATCTGTTTGATACAAAGATTTCATCTTTTCTTGAGTGTAGTTTTGATTGCTTGATACCCCTGAAACATTTACCCTTTTAGAAGTATCTACAGAAACAGATGCACTGGACAAATTGGATATACTGTTAGACATCAGTAATTTACTAGCCATTTATACTTACTTCACTTATTTTTCTATTGTAACCGGAATATTAAGATAAGTTACAACAAATTAAACTATTTAACTTCCGGCATTAAAAAGTTGGAGTACCATATCCAACACTAAACATTTGGATAATACAATAAGATTAGTAAGGTTTAGTATCTTTCTTAACCATAGATTTGATAAAGTTTTCATTGTAAAAATTCGGTAAGTGGGAAAAGTGCCAGTTTAACGGCTCGATGGAAACAACGCGACGGGTAATAAAGCGTAGTCAAAATATGCGATAATCAAGGTATAAAGACACAATGACCTTTGAACCATGGTGAGAGCATCGTTAGCTAATGGACGCTTCAGTTAAAGGGTGGTTAACCGAAAAGGTAGCCCAGTGCTAGCCAGCACTCTGTTTCCAGCCGTTAGTCAGCACCTTGTACCTCAAAGCGAGTGAATCAACCAACAACTTTAAAAGTAGTCTCAATGGTCGAATGACCGGAGAGGGTAGTGGCGATTGGCACCGCCTTGTGAGCTGCTGCTGTATGCGTACTATGGTACGGTAATGGCAATGTGGCCGTTACGAGCAATGTGAAAATCGCGGATTTATCCCGATAGAAAACTCCTAATCACGAATCCACGCGGATTTATCCAGTGGAGTGTCAACCTTACTAAAAATTGACCAAAAAGTTATTTATAGCTTTGGCCTAAGGTAAAAAAACTAAACTTTACAGTAAAAAATTCAAAACTTAAAAATGACCTTAACACGGCCCTTTTCTCAGTCAAAATTACAAGGCTGGCCTGGTTTGATAGAGGCATATAGATCCTATCTACCAGTGACAGAAGAAACTCCTGTAATCACATTGCAAGAAGGTAATACTCCTCTCATACCTGTGCCGACGATCGCCCATCAAATAGGCGGCCAAGTAGAAGTCTTTATCAAATATGATGGCCTTAACCCCACAGGTAGTTTCAAAGATAGGGGCATGACTTTAGCTATATCCAAAGCCAAAGAAGAAGGGGCAAAAGCAGTAATCTGTGCTAGCACAGGCAATACCTCAGCTGCCGCTGCTGCTTATGCTAGACGAGGTGGGATGCGAGCATTTGTCATAATCCCAGATGGTTATGTTGCATTAGGAAAATTAGCCCAAGCCTTATTGTATGGTGCAGAAGTCTTAGCCATCAAGGGAAATTTTGACCAAGCCTTAGAAATTGTCCGAGATGTGGCCGCTAAATATCCTGTCACTTTAGTTAACTCAGTTAATCCCTATCGCCTAGAAGGCCAAAAAACAGGAGCTTTTGAGGTAGTGGACACTTTGGGGGATGCCCCAGATTGGTTATGTATTCCTGTGGGAAATGCCGGAAATATCACAGCATATTGGATGGGATTTTGTCAATACCATCAAATCGGAAAATGCGATCGCCTTCCGCAAATGATGGGTTTTCAGGCAGCAGGGGCGGCACCCATTGTTCAAGGTCATCCTGTAGTCCAACCGGAAACAGTGGCCAGCGCCATTAGAATTGGCAATCCTGCTAGTTGGGAAAAAGCTGTAGCAGCTCAACAAGCTAGTCAAGGAAGTTTTACAGCGGTTACCGATGAAGAAATATTAGAGGCTTATCGTTTATTGGCGTCCAATGAAGGAATTTTTTGCGAGCCTGCTAGTGCTGCTTCTGTTGCGGGTTTATTGAAAGTCAAAGACCAAGTTCCCAGAGGAGCAAAAGTAGTTTGTGTACTTACTGGTCATGGTCTCAAAGACCCAGATGTGGCGATTAAACATAGCAATAATCAGTTTCGGCAGGGAATAGAGCCAAATATAGAGGCAGTAGCGGAAGTTATGGGGTTTTAAAGGAAGGAAAAAGGAAAATATTTTTGGTTCTACTTTTGAGCTTTTCTCTCTAATCTTTACGACTGGGTAAGCGGGGCAATGGCCTTTCATTGGGCGGCAACTGAGCAGCATTGGGAGAGAAGCTTTCCTTTAGTTGGATTTGATTTTGAGCTTGAATATTGGCTTCTGTTGTTGGCTGAATATCAGGAGTAATTTCCGATTTTTGTTGTTTGTTTGCTTTTGCTTTGGCCAGAATATCTACTGCATCTGCCAAAGCATTTGTTAAACTTGTACGAGTATTTGTATGATTGACTTGCTCTTGTTGGAGTGCTTCACTTAATTTTTGGACTTGTGCAAAAGCACGGTCTCGTTCTTGGACAACTTCAATAATTTTGGCCTTAAGTTCAGCCAAAGTTTGTAAATTTTCGATTTGCTGTTCAATAGTCGTTACACTTTCATCTATACTTCCTTCAACAGATGGAAAGCCTTGTAATTTCTGAGCCTGGGCTTTTAAAGTCTGAATAGTTTCTTGAGCCAGTTGAGTTTCAGTTCGTCGTTGTTGAGCTTCAGTATTATAGAGTTGGCACCACTTAGAAGCACTATCCTGAGCTGCATTTAATTCTGTTTGAAGTTTTACTATTTTCTCTTGAAGAGCTTTAATTTCATTTAACCACGGGGTTATGTCCTGAGTCATATCATATTTTAGATTATAGAATGTTCATCTCATCGGGTGATGTTTCCTAGCAAAGTTGCCTTTGCAATTTTAGGTAGTCCTGGGGAGCATGAAAGTATACAGCAAAAAGGAATACCAGGCAAGGGATTGATCAGGCTCCCACTGCCGTGCCTCGTAACAAACATTGCCGGATAATGCACGACCATTAAAATACATTAGCACCCAATTTTAAACTTATAGCAACAGAAGTATAGTTTAGGACGGTAGATACTGAAAGGGAACAGGGAAGTACTAATATCATGTCCGGTTGAATACTTATAAATAATAACGGAGGAGTTAGGAGTTAGGAGTCAGGAGGGAAGAAGAAGAAAGTTTTTTATCACTAATTAAACGGATATGATATAACTTTTAGTTCAACTAATGGGACTGAAACATTTTTAGGTCGAAAAATGGCGCTCGTGTCAGTCTAGATAAGGAAATTACGTCAATGCTCTAAAAATGCCTAGAACCCTTGGTAATTAAGGATTTATGGCTTTTGACGTAACAGCCTCTTCCTGTCTATATTTGAGGCTATTTTCTACTTCTATTTTGTGTAAGTCCCACTAATATGAACACGACTTACACAACAGCACTAATTATACTGGATATATCTGGTATTATAACCAACTTATACGCTATATATAGCTGTACTGTCTAAGTACTGATGAAAATAAAATTTATAGCAGTTGAAGCATAATTTAGGACAGCTCTAAAACTTCAAAATCTTACAGGTAATCGCTTTTATCCTAGTTGTTTGCGGAGCATGACCTAGAAAATTCTTATAGCTATATTAGTGTGTTGTTTCAAAGCATAGATGATTGGTATTGGAAAACAAAATAGTGATTGAAATTAACAAAAACCGAAGGTCAAATTTATATTCGACCTTAGAAGCAAATAAATTGACTTTACTTTACTCTACTCAAACTATCATTCTTAAGCAAAATATCTTAATTTTAAGCTCCTAGAGATAAATATAGGAACATACTTTTTACTTTTACATTACATTAAAGGAGTAGCTGATACCATTGAAATCAATAGTTGCTAAAAATATTTTTGTAAAATCACTTGTTCAAATTGCTATGATACCTTATATAATTATAGATTTTTGATACCTGGATTAGAAAAATTTTGCCTCTGTACAACTTTCCTTTTTATTTCTTGTAGCAAATTTTTTCTATAATATATTGCTATTTAGTTTTAATTTTTGCCCTCAATAAAGTAATTTTTTTTGGTACATATTCCGAAATTTATAAATTGATAATTGTTGTTTTTAAGTTTTTGTTAGTTGACAAATTATTCTCTACTAAAAGTAACTCAGATAATCTTTTTTGCCTCAAAGCCCTATGAGCTTTCTCCATTTTTTACGTCACTTTAATTCTGCCACATTGCGAGAAGTTTTAAACCACTCCAATAGGCAGCGATTTTTCAACTTATTAACTCCAATTGCTAAACGTGGCTATGGCATGATATTGACGATATTAAAAAGGATCGTCAAACATATACTGAAGCGAATTATTCGCTTTTTTCAGTTCCTTCTTCATCTAAATTTTAATACCATTAAACAAGTATGTATTTGTGCTGGCAAAAGCAGATTATCAGGTTTATCAGCCGAGATGGCCTATAATGCTATGCTCGCTTTATTTCCCGGATTATTAACAATAATTGCAGCAATTGGATTATTTGAATCTTTGCGATTGCCTCTATTACAAATGGGTAGTTTACTAACAGATATAGTACCTAATCAAGTGCGATTTTTAATTAGCAGTGCTGTTGATGAAATTCTGAAAACCCGCAACAAAGAAATATTTTCTTTCAGTTTTATTGGCTCAATATGGATATTTTCTAGCGTACTGACTTCTGCTATGGC